>CAYSDE010000008.1:0-29620 GCA_964429685.1 uncultured Pseudobdellovibrionaceae bacterium | reverse complement strand
TTAGGAAGTTGCGGTGGAACGGGTTTCAGCGCGGTATTCATGGCAAAGCCTCCAGCCAGCTTCGTGCCGCCAGAGTGGCAGCTTCCGGCGCCTCGTCAAGCAGTTCACTGACAAAGGCTTCAATCAGCAGCCAGCGGGCTTCGGCTTCGGGAATACCCCGCGCCTGCAAATAAAACAGGGCGAGCGGGTCAAGCGCGCCAACCGTGCTGCCATGCCCGCATTTCACGTCATCGGCAAAAATCTCCAGCTCGGGCTTGCTGTTCATGCTGGCGGTATCAGAGAGCAGCAGAGCGCGACTGTTCTGCTGGCCATCGGTTTTCTGGGCGTGGGGGGCGACATGGATCAGGCCCTGAAAGACCCCGCTGGCCTGTTCCGCCAGCACGCTGCGGATACGTTGGCGCGAGCTGCAGCGCGGGGCCAGGTGGCGGATGCGGGTGGTGACGTCGCCATGCTGGGTGCCGCGCAGCAGGGTGATGGCGTCAAAACGACAATCAGCATTCTCGCCGGTGAGCGCAACTTCAACCTCATGCCGCCACAGGGCCGCTCCGGTGCTGAGGGCAAGGTGATGATAGGAACTCCGGGCCGCCTGTGTGACTTTCAGCAGGGCCAGCTGGCTATGGGTGGCAGCGGAATTCTGCAGACGGAGATGGGTCAGGCGGGCGCCTTCTCCCAGTTCAATCACCAGACCGAGGCCGAGGAAACTGTCGGCCGGGCCGGTAGGGGATTCAATCAGGGTCAGCGCACTGCCGGGAGCAAGAACGAGTTTGAGACGCGGTGCGCCCGCCCGATGGGCAGCAGCCAGAATTTCAACGGTCAGCGGCGCAGAGATTTTTCCTTCAACCACCAGCTCTTTGCATTCGCCCGGCAACGCCAGTGCGCGGATGGCCGGATGTGTGGGCGGTAGCAGGGTGGCAAAAGCTTCCGGCGTCAGATCGCGCAAGGTGATGCCAACCGGCAGAGAGCCGGTTTCTATCGTGGCGGCGGTGCTTTCAAGGCCCAGTCCGGTAAAGCGGGTTGGGCTGGTATAAGTCCAGTCTTCCTTTATCATGCCGCCTCCGGGGTCAGGCCCGCATAGCCGCTGGCTTCCAGTTCGCGGGCGAGATCGGCGCCGCCGGATTTGACGATGCGGCCCCCGGCCAGCACATGCACCTGATCGGGCACGATGTAATCCAGCAGACGCTGATAATGGGTGATGACCAGCAAAGTGCGGTCAGGCGAGCGCAGGCTGTTGACGCCCTCGGCCACTACCTTCAGCGCATCAATATCCAGCCCGCTATCCGTCTCGTCCAGAATGGCAACCTTGGGTTCCAGCAATAGTAGTTGCAGGGTTTCCATGCGCTTCTTTTCGCCACCGGAGAAGCCGACATTGACCGGGCGTTTCAGCATGTCATCGGTAATGCCAAGCGGTTTGGCCTTCTCGCGCACCAGTTTGAGGAAGCCGGGGGCATCAATCTCTTTCTCGCCGCGGGCCTTGCGGACGGCGTTGAGGGCCGTGCGCAGAAAAACCATCGTTGGCACACCGGGAATTTCCACCGGATATTGCAGGGCCAGAAACACTCCCGCTGCCACCCGCTCCTCCGGCTTGAGGTCGAACAGGTTCTGCCCGCAAAGGGTGGCGCTGCCGCCGGTCACCTCATAGCCGTCCCGCCCCGCCAGCACATAACCAAGCGTCGATTTGCCCGAGCCGTTGGGGCCCATGATGGCATGAACTTTCCCTGCCTCGAGCGACAGCGTCACGCCCTTCAGGATGTCCTTGTCGGCAAAGCGGGCGGTGAGGGAGTCAATGGTTAGCAATGTCATGTCGTATCTCCTGCGTCACCCCGGCGCAGGCCGGCATGACGGTTGTAAAAAATCATGATGGCTCCACCAGCCGGAACCCCAGTTCCTTGTGCAAAAACCCGGCATGCTGCTTCGCGTCTTCATAAGGCAGGGCGCTCAGCACGATGAGCGGGGTCTTGGCAGTGTCTGCCGGAATGAGGGAGATAACCCCGATTCTTCCCTGCAGACCGATACCGCGCAGCTCAACCGCCTCATAGCCCGCCGTTGCGAAGCTGCCGCGATGGGTGCGGGCGGTCAGGCCCATGAAGCGATCCGGCTCAATCGTCACCTGTTCTTTGCCCACGGTGCCGCTCGCCCCTCCGGCCGCCCGGAAGATCATCAGCGCAAAGCCAAGCTGCAGCGCCGCGACCCCGGCCAGCACCAGCGGAACCCACAGCCGCAGGGTCGGGTTATCCATCCCCAGCAATACTATCCCGATCAGCAGCACAAAAGCCAGCGTGATATAAGTGACCGCCCGCAAAATCGCCCGCCCATGCGACCGGGTATCGAATTCATAGGGGAGGAAGAGGGGAGAGGTTGCTGTAATCTCTTTCATTACGTGCAGTCCTGTGAGATGGTTTCAAGGCGAAGGCCGGTTATGGCAGATGCCTGTTCTGCAAGCTGCTTGATGTCGCTGTTGTCGACGTGTCTTACAAAGTCATGCCTCATGCGGTGCTGTTCACCGTTTTTGCAGATCAGGAAAAGATCGATCTTCCATCCACTGAGTTGGTGAGAGTGGAATTTCTGACGATTGAGCAGGAGTTTCTTATATTCAGTTAAGGGCGTGCATACCGAGGTGTTGCGACGTGGGGAGACGGGGTATATCGTCTTGATACAGATGTCTGCAGGAGAAAGAACATACTCTTTGTAATTGGCGCTTATGAGGCCAAAAATTGTAGCGAGAGTAGCGATGCACATTAGTGCAGCGAGGCCATAGAGCCCGAATCTATTTATTACATCCGTCTGTTCGATGCCGTGGAGAAATATGTAGACCGAGCTGGCCAGCATCAGGACGATAACCATTCTCATGAGAGGCCGCGTGGTGTCATTGATCCGGGTATTAAAGCGGACTTCAGTTATAAGTGTCATCCTACCGTTCCCCTGTAACTGGGTATCGAGTTCATAAGGGAGGAAGAGGGGGAGGTTTCGGTCATGTTTCCCGCCGTAGTGGGAGTTCAGCAGAGAGCAGGGACGCAAGTTTTTCGGCATCTTCGACCGGTAGAGTGGCAATAGTTACGTTGCCAAGGGGTGGAATGCCGATGAGGCATACTTTACGCAAATGTTCGGAACCCCGGCTTCCGACATTGTATATCCGCCGGAGCTGAATTCCCGAGAAGGAATGGGGGGAGAATGTTCCGGTTGGAGCTGTGCTTGGTACCCCCAGAAACAAATCGGCTTCCATCTGGATCAGCCCTCTGGATAACCTGCCTTTGACTCCGCCATGCTTCTTGTAGGCATAAAAAGCTGCAACAATGTCGGCTATAACAACAGGAATAAGAGAAATCTGTGTAATGTACAGCGTACCGTCATCGTCCGGCGGCATCATAACGGGAAGAAAAAAGGCTATCAGGGCTATCAGGGCAGCACTGTAAAGCAGGCCCAGAAAGATTATCCGGCCTGGACGGGTGGTGTCGAAATTGTAGGGTAATGTTGTCATTAGTTTGCTTTCTCCGTCATGTTCTGTCTTGTGTGGTTATTTCAAGGTGAAGGCCGGTAAGAGCAGCGGCCCGTTTGGCAGTCTGCTCGATGTCACTATTGTCAAGGCGATCCACGAGGTCGTTTCGCATCCGGTAGTGTTCTCCGTTTTTCCCAATCAGGAAAAGATCAATTCGCCATCCATGGAGGTGCTGACCGGAAACTTTTCCGCGGCCACACAGAAGTTTCGTATAGTCGGTCGTGGAGGTACGTACCGAGCTGTTCCGGTATGAGAGGTAAGAATATAGGGTGTTGATAACGATAGAAGTGGGAGTGAGGACATATTCTCTGTAGCTGGAGGTTATGACGTCAGATAACAGCAGTAAGGTAACTGCAAATATGAGGGCAGCGATGCTGCAGACGGCCCATTTGTTGACCATGTCAATTTGTGCGAGACCATACGTGAAGATATAAAGTGAGCTGGCAAACGTCAGGAGAAGTAACCCTTTCATGAAGAGCTGTGTACTGTCACCAGTCCTAGTACTGAAACGTATTTCATTTTCCATCACCATCCATGTTCCTCCTGTAACTGGGTAATCAGCCTTTCTGTCTGAGTACCTTCGTTCATCTTTCAACTTCCTCGACGGGTAACTTCGTTAGAGTGGTGAGAGTAATTTTTGCTTGTAGCAGGTCAGAGGGAGTGCGGGCATCATTCATTTTGATGAGAAGTCTTAATCCTGACTTATGGATAAGAAAATAATTGTGCAGGCAAATTTTTCTCGATACTGAAATTGGGTTGCGAATCCACCTATGTTCTAGCAAAATACACTTGAAATCTGAAAGAGGCATGTGATCCGGCAAGTCTACACGTCGGTGTAGGCCCCACGTATAATGGCGGTCGAGAGTCGCGCCGTGAGCCGTGATGGTGCCTTGATAATAGCGACTTGTGATAACCGAGAGAAAGCCAATAATCGCTGTTAATGCAAAGCAGGTGCCAGTTGCATACAGCAACATCACAAACTCGATGCGGCTGCTGGATGTGGCGCCAGTGATGCACCAGTAAGCCACTACGATGCAGATTACTATGATTAGATGACCTGACTTTTGTTCGGCGATGGGTGGGGCATTGCCAAAATGTATTTCAGTGGGTTTCATCATCCCACACTTCCTTCCAGCGAGAGCGCAATCAGCTTTTGCGCTTCGACAGCAAACTCCATGGGCAGGGCCTGAAACACTTCGCGGCAGAAGCCGCCGACGATCAGGCTGACGGATTCTTCGGTCGAAAGGCCGCGGGCGCGGCAGTAGAACAGCTGGTCTTCCGAGACTTTGCTGGTGGTGGCTTCGTGTTCCAGCTGGGCGCGGGGGTTTTTGCATTCGATATAGGGGATGGTGTGAGCGCCGCACTGGTCGCCAATCAGCAGAGAGTCACACTGGGTGTGATTGCGGGCCCCCTCCGCCCGGCCCAGCACGCGGACGAGGCCGCGATAGGTGTTCTGGCTTTTGCCCGCCGAAATCCCTTTGCTGATGATGGTGGAGCGGGTGTTGCGGCCAATATGAATCATCTTGGTGCCGGTGTCGGCCTGCTGGTAATTGTTGGTGAGGGCGACCGAATAGAATTCGCCAACACTGTCATCGCCCTGCAGAATGCAGCTGGGATACTTCCACGTAATCGCCGAGCCGGTTTCAACCTGTGTCCAGCTGATTTTGCTGCGGGCGCCCCGGCAGGCCCCGCGTTTGGTGACAAAATTATAGATGCCGCCCTTGCCGTTTTCATCACCGGGATACCAGTTCTGCACGGTGGAATATTTGATCTGGGCGTCGTCATGCGCCACCAGTTCAACCACGGCGGCGTGCAGCTGGTTTTCGTCGCGCTGGGGCGCGGTGCAGCCTTCGAGATAGCTGACATACGCGCCCTTGTCGGCAATAATCAGCGTCCGCTCGAACTGGCCGGTATTTTTGGCGTTGATGCGGAAATAGGTGGAAAGCTCCATCGGGCAGCGCACACCCGGTGGCACATAAACAAAACTGCCATCGGTAAACACTGCGCTGTTGAGGGTGGCGAAGAAATTATCCGAGGTTGGCACCACCGAGCCCAGATATTTTTTGACCAGTTCAGGATGGTCGCGCACTGCTTCGGAAATCGGGCAGAAGATGACTCCGGCTTTCTTCAACTCGTCCTTGAAGGTGGTGACAACTGACACACTGTCAAACACCGCATCAACGGCCACTCCGGCCAGCGCCTTCTGCTCATTGAGCGGAATGCCGAGCTTCTCGTAAGTCTTCAGCAGTTCAGGATCAACCTCCTCCAGCGAAGCCAGTCCGGCTTTGGGTTTGGGCGCGGAGTAATAGTAAGCGTCCTGATAATCAATCGGCGCAATTTTCAGTTTGGCCCAGTCGGGCGGGGTCATGGTCAGCCACAGGCGATAAGCGGCAAGGCGCCAGTCCAGCAGCCAGTCCGGTTCGTTCTTTTTGGCCGAGATAAAGCGGATCACCGCTTCGGACAGGCCTTTGGGGGCCGTGTCGCTTTCAATCACCGTCTCAAAGCCGTGGGGATATTTCTGTTCGGAAAGATTGGCGACCGTCCGCAGGGTGTGGTCGTTAGCTCGGGACATGGTTATTCACCGCAGGCTACCTTCTCGCATCCGGCCTGCACGGGGAAATGACTGGCGATGAGGTCGGCCAGCGAAACTTCGGTAAAAGCCCGGTTGACCGCCGCATTGATGGGATCCCAGCGGCCATGAATGATGCAGGTGCTTTCATGTCCGCAGGCTACGCTGTTGACGCAGCCGATGATGCGGATCGGCCCGTCAATGGCTTCGATGATGCTGGCCGCTGTGACCGACTTGGGATCCTGCGCCAGACGGTAGCCGCCCGCTGCCCCCCGGGTGGCCAGCACATGCCTGGTCTTGGCCAGTTTCTTGAGCAGCTTGGCGACGGTCGGGGCGGGTAGGCCGGTCAATTCGGCGAGATGGATCGCGGTTAACAGCTTCTCCCGCTGGGCCGCCATGGTTGCCAGAATCACAACGCTGTAATCGGCCAGTTTGCTCAAGCGTAACATGTGAACCCCGCCTCCTGTGATGCTACAGGCCTAAATAGTACACTCACCGTACTCAATTACTCCAAATTGGGGGCGAAGTCATACAATATTTCCGCTCACCGGGGAATAATTCGTTCTAGCAGGTTGAAAAGGCAGGCCCAAATGCCCTTTACGGCTGCAATGACCTGTAAGTCAGCTTTTCCTTTGGGCGGGGCTGCTCAGACGTTGCGTCTCTTGCAGCTTCGGTTACAACAGGGGGGTGGAGGTCAGACATGGCAAAAGTTCTGGTGGTTTACTATTCCGAGAGTCGGCATGTCGAGCAGATGGCGATGGCGGTCGCGCATGGGGCGCGCAGCATTGAGGGGGTTGAAGTGATGGTCAAACGTCTGATCCCGCTTGGAAAACCCGATGAACCGGCGGTGGGCTCTGTGGCCAGTCAGATTCCCGTCGCTGACCCTCATGAACTGGCCGACTACGACGGGGTGATTTTCGGGACGCCGGTTCACTTTGGCAATATGTGCGCTGAAATGAGCTGGTTTCTGCGCCAGACCGAGGATTTGTGGATAGATGGAGGCTTGATCGGGCGGGTCGGCTCGGTTTTTGTGTCCTCGGCAACCCAGCATGGCGGTCATGAAACTGCGATTGTCGGGATGCATGCAGCGCTGCTCAATCACGGCATGATTCTGGTTGGGATTCCCTATTCCGAAGCGGGCACTGTCAATATGGCCGATATTTCCGGCGGCGGCCCCTATGGGGCTGGCACCATCAGCGCCAATGATGATCAGCGTGACCCCTCGGATGTCGAGTTTGATCTGGCCGAGGCGCAGGGGCGGCGCGTGGCCAATATCTGTGTCAGAATGTATGGCTGAATTGCAGAAGTCCCTTGCCGCCGCGCCTGATCCGGCGCCCCGCATCATCATCGGGGTCTTGTTGGGGCTGTTGCTGGTGCTTTGTCTGCCTGCGCTGCTGTCGGCGCCATTTGGGCGGGATCAGGGAATTTATGCGTGGATGGGCGAGGGCCTGTTGCACGACCAGCGGCTTTATCTAGAGGTGTGGGATCACAAGGGGCCGCTGCCGCCGCTGCTTTACGCGCTGGCTTTCAGTGTGTTTGGCATCAGCGAGATTGCGGTACGGATTTTTGATATTCTGCTGTTGCTGGCGGCTCTGGCGGCGCTGCTCTACCGGCGAGGCCTTGCCGGATGGAGCAGTGCCTTCTTCTTCCTGCTCTTGGTTTGTCCCGACTGGTGGCGCAGTGCCCAGCCGGATTTGTGGGCAGCTGATTTTTTTGTCATTGCTATTGCGCTGGCGACGCTGAAAACCGCCCGCGCTGATTTTGTGGCGGGCGTGCTGCTTGGTTTGTGTGTCTGGATCAAGCCGGTTTATGCCCTGCTGGCGCTGCCTTTCGGCGTGCGGTTGTTGTGGACAGCCCTGAAAGGTGGCTGGCCGGAAGATCGCCGTTTTCTGGCCGGGCTGGTCGGTGTTGTTCTTCCCACCCTGCTCCTGATTATCTGGCTGGCTCAAACCGGAACGCTGGCGGCCATGCTCGAAGCGATGGTGAGCTTCAACCTTTCTGCCCATGCCAACCTTTCTGAAATTGACCAAGGCTACTGGCCTTCCGTCAATCTGCTGTTTTTCCCACTTCCTTCGTGGCGTGATCCACAGGTATGGCCGGCCGTTACCCTCGTCTTCCTTGGTACTTTGGGTTTATTCCGCGCCGGTTGGTGGGGGGCGACTCTGTTGCTGGTCAGCTGGCTTGGTCTTGCTGCCCAGCGTCATTTTTTTGTCTATCACTATCTGCCGTTTTTCGGCGCGCTGGCACTGGTGGCGGGTGAAGGCATGGCGATGCTACTGGCGGCGCACCGGTGGCGGCTCGTTCTTGTGACCTTTATTGTTATTATGCAGGCACCCTTTGTTTTGCTGATAGGGAAGACTGCACTTCCCTTCTGGCATGGGCAGCAGGTTGAGGCAGCAATTGCCAAGCCTGAAGGCTTCTCCTCTCTGTTGATACGCCAGGCGGCGGACAAAGTAGCGGAGCTGACCGCCCCTGAGGACAAGGTGTATCTTTGGGGTTATGATGCGCTGCTGTTTTTCCTCAGTCACCGGCAAAGCGCCAGCCGCTATGGCTTCAGCTATCCGCTGCGTGTTGGTGATGCAGAGGTGCGGCGGGCGGAGGTGATGGGGGGTCTGGAGTTGCAGCCGCCCAAGCTGGTGGTGGTGCAGACGGCAGACAGCAACTCGCTGCTGGAGGCAACCAGCGCGGAAGCACTGCCGGAGTTTGCTGCGCTGGCGGCTTTCATCGGACAGAACTACAGCGAAGTCTGGCGCAATGACGGTTTCATCATTTATCAGCGGCGGAACTGAGCGCCAGCCACTCGGACTCGCTCAGTACCCTGATGCCAAGGGCTTCGGCTTCTTTCAGTTTTGAACCGGCCTCGGCGCCTGCTACCACATAATCGGTTTTCTTCGAGACGCTGCCGGAGACTTTGGCGCCCAGCGCTTCGGCTCTGGCCTTGGCTTCGGGGCGGCTGGTACTGGTCAGGGTGCCGGTAAAGACGATGGTTTTTCCGGCCAGCGCTCCGCCCGCTGCAATCTCGGCAGCATCTTGGACGGTGAGCTGTGTTGTCAGCGCCTCCAGCATTTCAAGATTATGCGGCTCGGCGAAGAAATCGACTACCTCGGCGGCGATAACCGGGCCCATGCGCTCTATGGATTCCAGTTGCTGCCAAGCCTCGCTGGAGGGGTCGGCGGCGGCGATCATCCGGGCGCGGAAATTCTCGAGGCTGCGGTAGTGGCGGGCGAGCAGCTTGGCATTGGCCTCACCGATGCGGCGGATGCCCAGCGCGTAAATCAAGCGCTCAAGGCTGATACGGCGGCGGGCCTCAATGGCGGCCAGCAGTTTCTTGACCGAGAGTTCGCCCCAACCTTCCCGCTTCGCCAGTTCCTCCGCGTGAATCTTGAGAGAAAAAATATCAGCGGGCTGAGTGATCCAGCCGAGGCTGTGCAACTCCTCAATATTCTTGTCGCCCAGCCCTTCAATATCGAAAGCAAGGCGGCTGGCAAAGTGAATCAGCCTTTCCTTGACCTGCGCTGGACAGATCAAGCCGCCGGTGCAGCGGCGCACGGCTTCATCTTCATCGCGCACCGCATGGCTGCCGCATTGCGGGCAGGTCTGCGGAAAAACAAAAGGCTCTGCGGCGCTGTCGGGGGTGCGGCGGGCACTGACAATCTGCGGAATCACATCACCGGCCCGCTGCACCGTGACCAGATCTCCGGGGCGCACATCCTTGCGCCGGATTTCATCTTCATTATGGAGGGTGGCGCGACTGACCATCACTCCGCCAATGCCGATGGGCTCCAGTTCAGCAACCGGAGTCAATGCGCCAGTGCGGCCAACCTGAATCGAAATTTTCAGCAGTCGGGTTTCGCCTTGTTGGGCGGGGAATTTGTGCGCGGTCGCCCAGCGCGGGGCGCGACTGACAAAACCCAGCCGCTCCTGCAGGGCCAGTTCATTGACCTTGTAAACTACTCCGTCAATTTCGAACGGCATATCCGCCCGCTGAGCGCCTATCTCATGATAATAGGCCAGCAACTCTTCTTCGTTTTTGCATAGGCGGGCCGGGGTGCTGACGGTAAAGCCAAGGGCGGTCAGACGCTCGCGGGCTTCGCTCTGGGTTTTTCCCAGCGGTGCCGACACTTCGCCCCACGCATAGCCGAAGAAACGCAAGGGACGACTGGCGGTGATGCGGGGGTCGAGTTGGCGCAGGCTGCCCGCAGCGGCGTTGCGAGGATTGGCAAAAATCTTTTCGCCTGCAGCCTCTTGCGCTGTATTGAGGGCAAAGAAATCAGCGCGGGTCATATAGACTTCCCCGCGCACTTCCAGCACGGTGGGCGCATTCTGCAGGTGCTGCGGAATGTCCTGAATGGTGCGGACATTGGCGGTGACATCCTCGCCTTCAGCCCCGTCGCCACGGGTGGCGGCGCTGACGAGTTGGCCCTGCTCATAGCGCAGACTGAGCGACAGCCCGTCAATCTTGGGCTCGGCGATGCACTCTATATCGCCGTCGTGCCGCAGAAAACGCCGGATTCCAGCCAGCCAGTTGGTAACATCTTCGGCTGTAAAACAGTTCTCCAGCGAGAGCATCGGTACGGCGTGACGGATTTTGGCGAAGCCGTCTTTCGTACCATGACCAACCTTGCCGAGCAGCTTCTTCGATACATCAAGGGAGGGGTATTGCTTTGCCAGTTCCAGCGCCCGCCGCTTCAGTGCGTCATAGTCAGCATCGGAGATTTCCGGGGCATCGTTGGTGTGATACAGCGCGTCGTGACGGGTCAACTCTGCCGCTAGTTTTTCAAGTTCTGCTTTTGTGTCGGTGCGGGTCATAGGGAGGCACCAGTTATTTGAGAGTCTGTCTTAAGGCTTGTCATCAAATACAGCTTCCCAAAAAAATACCTCATTCCGGCGGACGCCGGAATCCAGTTCTGTGCGCGTTGGCGCACTAAAGAGTCGGTGTGGCGCTGACGCGCCTTGGTCTGGATCCCGGCGTCCGCCGGGATGAGGTGGTTGTTTAAAATGAAAAAAGGAGCTCTGGCATCAGCGCGGATCATCACGCGGCCCCCGTCAACAACTCGCCCGCCGCCTGCCGCGAGGCTTCGGTAATCAGGCTGCCGGAGAGCATGCGGGCGATTTCTTCCTGGCGGGCGGCGCTGTCCAGAACTTCGATGCTGGTTTGCGTGGTTTTACCAACAACTGTCTTGCTGACGCGCAAATGGGTGTGGCCTTTGGCGGCGACTTGCGGGGCGTGGGTGACGACCAGCACTTGCACTTCGCGACCAAGCCGGGCCAGCCGCTCACCGACGGCTGAGGCGACCGCACCGCCGACACCCTGATCCACCTCATCGAAAATCAGGGTTCCGGCATCGGTGGTATCAGCCAGCACGACTTTAAGCGCCAGCATGAAGCGGGCGAGTTCTCCGCCCGAGGCAATCTTGTCGAGCGGCCCGGCGGGGGAGCCGGGGTTGGTGGTGACCATGAACTGAATGGCATCAATCCCGCGAGGGCCAGGCTCGGCGGCTGTCAGCGCGACCGAGAATATGGCCCGCTCCAGTTTGAGCGGAATCAACTCGGCCATAATGGCTTTTTCAAGTTTTCTGGCGCTCTTCTGACGCTCGGCGGAAAGGGCGGTGGCGGCCTTTTCATAAGCCGCTTTGGCCTTGCCGGTGGCGGCGGTGAGTTTGGTCAGCAGGTCTTCCCCGCGAGAGAGCAGGGCGAGTTGCCCGATCAGTTTTTCAGCCAGTTCCGGCAATTCGCCGATGGTAACGCTGTGACGGCGGGCGGCGGCGCGCAGTTCATACAGGCGGTCTTCCACCTGTTCGAGCGACAGACCTTCCGCGCCCAGATCATCCTGCAGACTTTCGAGCAGGCTTTGCGCTTCGGCGACGGCGTCGCGGGCGGCATCGAGTTGGGCCAAGGCTTGTCCGGCCCGCTCGCCCGCTTGCACACTCACTTTAGCCAGCGCTTTGGAGGCGGTCGTTAAAGACTCTTCCGCGCCTTTCTCATCAGCGAGGGCGCCATAGGCGAGGGCAAAGGCCTCGGCGAGTTTGCCCTTGTTCTGCAACAGCTGTTTCTGACCAATCAGCTTTTCTTCTTCCCCGGCATGGGGGCCGAGCTTGCGTAAATCTTCAACTGCTTCCCGCAACGACTCTTCTTCCGCTTGCGCCCGAGCGAGATCAGCACGGGCGGCGGCTTCGGCTTTGCTCGCTGTCTGCCAGTCACTCCATGCGGCGGCCACAGCGGTTCCATCATGCTGGCCGAAGCGGTCAAGGGCGAGGCCGTGGGTGGTGGGGTCAAGCAGACCGTGCGTGTCAAACTGGCCGTGCACTTCAACCAGCTGATCGCCAATCTGGCGGAGCAGACTGACGCCGACCGGCTGGTCATTGACAAACGCCTTGCTGCGTCCGTCACTGCTGATGATGCGGCGGAGAATCAACTCGTCTTCGCTCCTCTCCAACTCGTTAGCCGCCAGAAACGCCCGGACCGGGTGGGTAGCCGGAAGCGAGAATCCGGCGGTAACGGTCGCTTTGTCCGTTCCAGGTCTGACCAGACCGGCTTCAGCGCGGGCGCCACAGGCAGCACCCAGCGCGTCCAGTAGGATGGATTTTCCGGCGCCGGTTTCACCGGTCAGCACGGTCAGGCCGGGGGTAAAGGCGAGATCATGCGCCTCGATCAGCAGGAAGTTGCGGATGGAGAGGCCATTCAGCATGCGTCATCAGAAAATATGACCGATCGCACGGCTCAACCAGCCGGGACGGTTCTGTTCAGCAGGCACGGCATGGGGATCCCCGCCGATCAGGGCATAGCTGTCCTGATACCACGGGCTGCCGGGATAGTTCTGCCCCAGCACCAGCGCAGTCTGGCGGGCTTCTTCCTTGAGGCCAAGGGCGGTGTAGGATTCAATCAGGCGGTGCAGGGCTTCCGGCACATGGCTGGTGGTCTGGTACTGGTCAACCACGGTGCGATAGCGGTTGATGGCGGCCTGATACTGCTGCTGGCCCTGATACCAGCGGCCAATATTCATTTCCTTGCCCGCCAGATGGTCGCGGGTGAGGTCAAGCCGCAGGGTGGCTTCGCGGGCATAGGTGCTGGCAGGGTAGCGGGTGACGACCAGTTGCAGCGCTTCCATGGCGCGGCGGGTTATCTCCTGATCGCGGCTGACATCGGAAATCTGTTCATAGTAGCACAGGCCCTTCAGATAGAGGGCATAAGGCGCATCCTCGCTGCTGGGATGCAGCTGCATGAACTGGTCAAAGCCGATAATGGCAGCGTCATAATCTTCGTTGCTGTAATGGGCAAAGGCCGAGAGCAGCTTGGCCTTGGGAGCCAGATCAGAATAGGGATGCTGCCGTTCAACCTCGTCAAAGGCCTTCCACGCCACCTGATAGCGGTCCTCATCAAGAGCTTTTCTGCCCTCCTCGAAAAGGTCTTGTGCCGGACGCTCGGGCGGCGCCTCTTCGGTTTTATCCGAAGCGCAGGCCGCAAGAAGCGGCAGGGCAATCAGCAGCAGGAGAAACAGGCGAAGCAGGCGGAGCATGAAAAACCTCGTGAACGACTCTGGCCACTTTATAGCATGGTTATTCGCGCCTGCTACTGTTTGGTGCTGCGGCACTTCGCGTCGGGTTAATTTTTAAGGGTCAGCCGAGTCGGTGGCCTGATTACGCCCATTCCCAGTTGGCCGGATCGGCAAACAGGGCGCGCAGCAGCCGGTTGTTGAGGGCATGGCCGCCTTTATGGGCCCGATAAGCGCCCAGAACCGGAGCTCCCGCCATCGCCAGATCGCCGACCGCGTCCAGCAGTTTATGACGGACAAACTCGTCGCTGTAGCGCAGCCCGCCTTCATTGAGGATTTTGTCACCCTCAATGATGATGGCGTTATCAAGCGAGCCGCCCTTGCCAAGACCAAGCGCCCGCAGCTGTTCAACCTCGTGCATGAAGCCGAAGGTGCGGGCCTCCGACAACTCATGGGCGAAGTTGCCGTTGAAGAGGGTGAACTGGCGCGACTGCTGGCCGATAGCGGCACTGGCAAACTCGATTTCCATCGCAAAGCTGGCTTCAGCAGCGGGGGCAAGGCTGACCCATTTGTCCGCTTCTTCTACCCGCACAGTTTTAAGGACGCGGATATGGCGGCGGGGGGCCGTTTGTGCGGTCAAACCGGCTTCTTCAATCAGTTCAACAAACTCTGCCGAGCTGCCATCCATGATCGGTACTTCAGGGCCGTTGACCAGTATTTCGGCATTATCAATGCCGCAGCCCATCAGCGCGGCCATCACATGCTCGACAGTGGAGAGACGGGCCCCGGCTTTATTGGCAATCGCCGTACACATGCGGGTATCGACAACAACATCATAGGCAACCGGAATCCGGTTATCCCCGGACAGGTCGCTGCGGATAAAAGTAATGCCGCTGCCAGCGGGAGCCGGGCGGAGGGTCAGGCTGGTCAGGGCGCCGGAATGGACACCAACGCCAGTACAACTGACGGCGCGGGCTAGCGTCTGCTGTCTCTCGCCCGCCAGAGGGAGAGCGGGGGAGCTGCAAGCGGGGCGCGGCATGACGCAAAGGGGGTGTAATCCATCCATACCGACCACATATCCCGAAGCACCGCCCGAGAACAAATCACCCTTTGTTGCGGTCTGTTACGCTTTTGATTTTTGGCAGAATTCTGTCGCTGCGGCAGGCTGGACTACTTTGGCTTTTTCTCCGAGGCTTTTCCACACATCAGAGCGATGTACCTGCCAGTCTTTGGCGGTCAGCCGCCAGCGGGAAATGGGTAAAACCCCGGCGTGAAAGGCAAATTCGCCGTGCTGGATGCAGGTGGCGCCGCTGCGTTCCTTCAGGCGGATCGACGGGGTGTTGCTGTCTGCCGAAGTAAACAGCAATTCGGGCAGGGCAAGAGCGGTGAAGGCAAAATCGTTAACGGCAAAGCTGGCCTCGGTCATATAGCCGCGCCCCTGCCAGTCCGCCCCGATCCAGAAGCCCCGGTTGCAGGCCTCCCGATCCGGCTTGAGGGTGATGACGCCAATCAGCGCATCATCCAGCCGGGCCTTGAGGGTAATCGCCCAACCAAACCGGCTGCCGGTTTGCATGGCGGGCAGTAACCGGCTGGTCAGATACTGGCGGGCGCCATCTGCGGGATAAGGCCAAGGCACCCGGTTGGCCGCCATGAAACGGACAATCTCCCACTGCGGGAACTGCCGCTGAATGTCCTGCGCGTCATAACTGACGAGGGGCCGCAGCCGCAAGCGGGGAGTTTCAAGAACAGGAGTCGACATGATCAACAGATAACAGCGCCGGGGCAGGCCCGTCTACCAAATACAAAAGGGCCGGAGCATAAACTCCGGCCCGGTTGTCATTTTCAGGAGAGGGCGTAACTGGAGGGGCGCTTGGCCTGCAGGGCCTTGGTATTTGCCGCGCTGCTGCCCCTGTTCGATTCTTCTATGCACCCAGAGATGGAAGTTGGAGAAGCCGCGGCTGCAGGGGCATCAACGCTGTCCTTCGGCGCGTTGGTGAGAGCGTCTACGGCTTTTAGGGCGGCCTCAAGCGCACGCATATCCGCCTCGAAGAAAGGTGGTTCTCCTGTCAAGTCAGTTTGCCTTAGGTGCGCCTCAACTTTGTCCTTCGGCGCGTTGGTGACAGCTTTCAGGGCGGACTCAAACGCAAGCCAGACCTGCTCGGCGGAGGAAGGTGTTTCTGCTGTCATATCAGTTTTCCTTAGGAATGAAGTTAGAAATAGGCGGAGCGGACGGCACTATACAAAATTGACTGGCTCAATATCAACCGCCTTTTCATAGTACAGGACTTATATTGAAGCACTATGAAATAGCAGAGAGTTAGGCTGTCCTCTGGCGGCTGGCGGGGCGGGCCCGTCCAGAAAATACAAAAGGGCCGGAGTATAAACTCCGGCCCGGTTGTTATTTTCAGGAGAGGGCGTAACTGGAGGAACGCTTGGCCTGTGGGGTATTTCCGTTTGCCGCGCCGCCGCCTTGTAGCGTAGCCAGACGTTCAAATATATCGCCTATAGCAGGAGGTGCGTTGTCCCGTGCAATACTCCACGCGGTTGCAGGAGCCTCGCCCTGTGCGCCAGTATCCAGCCACTTGGCCATCTGTTTGGCGTGATCCTGTTGCGCCGCGTATTGAGGGGGCAGCTTTTCCAGTGTACAAAACCAGAAATAGCCCAGTCTCAACTCTTTAAGAAGAACGTCTCTAGGCTTGCCTTCCGGGAATTGGGCTTCCTTACCCGTGTATTTTGCTCTCCAGCCCTCAAGCGCGTCGAAGTAGGTATCTGTGGTTTGAGAGAGGTCATGTCCGAATCCACATTTCATAAGTGTGTCAGTATTAAAAAGTCGAATGCTGATAGACAGCAGTGCCGAGATACCTTCGATAGCGGTGCTTCCGTTATCAAGGGCTTTCTTTGCATCGGCACGGGTTTCTACTGCGGTTTCTTTTTTCAGATCGTTATTCTGTTGAGACTCAATGGCAATAATATAAAGATCGGCCCTGTCTCTCAACCGTTGGTCGCCCGCTTGTGCCGAAGCCTTGGCTATACCGACAGCAATCTTACACAAATCGTTCGCCAGATCGCCATTCCTTCTTATTGCAAGGGAATGCCGGTTTGTCTCAATCAAATGAGCGATTTCCCGCAAAGGCCAAGCAGAAGGATCGTTTGTGCAGAGATGGCCGAGGCTTCTCAAAACAGAACTGTATACCAAGGGGTCAAGATCACCATGAACGTAGGCACGGTTATATAGTGGGACACATAGTGCAGAGACCTCACGCGGGCCGCTGCGGGCTGCAATCCGTTCAATAACTGTCAGAGCGGGCGTGATATATTGAGGATATTGGTGTTCTCCATACCCCTCAATCAGACTCTCGGCGATTGGTGCGAGCGCAGCGCATGCTGCTTTGTTATCCGTCAAAGCGAGGGCAGCTTTTATACCGGAATTAATCTCGGCCATATCCAGCTTGGATATAGTTGTGCTTGTTGCCATGTCAGTTCTCCTCAGAAATGAATCTAAAAATAGGGGGGCGGCGGCCACCATACAAAATTGATTGGTGCAAAATCAACCAATTTTTAATGGTTAACGTGACAAGTTGCAGACAGTCATTCTGAAGTTCTGGGGGGCGCTGGCAAGGTTGATCATTATAATCGTCACCCCGTTGTAGGCTGGGGCCCGCGCCGGGGCGAAGGGCGCTGATTATATTGATAAACCGCAGTTAATATGGAAAGATGGATCCCGGCCTACGCCGGGATGACGATTGCTTCGCGAGTAATAAATTACAGCCGTTGATGTTACACCCGCCGCTGCGCAACAACAAAAAACACCAGCAGAACAGCGGCCAGAGCAAACCATGTCAGGGCGTAGTGGCGGTGGTTATTGGGAATGTTCAGTGTGGTGATGCCGCCTTGTGGCAGGGCGCCCTGCGGTGAGGTGGCGTCGGCTTCAATCACCCAGCGGGTTTCGGCGGCGGCGAGGATTTGCTCCATCAGCGGCGGAGACTGCATTTCAACAGCGCGGATCATGGCGGGCAGGTCGTACCAGTACCAGTGATCGGTGGCCGGATCATTGGCTGGGGTAAAGGGGCCGGGGGCCGTTGGAAGGCGGGCGATGCCGGTGAGTATCACTTCGTCCTTGTTCCAGCTTTCAGAACGGCTGGCGGGATCGCGCTGGTCATCCGGTACCCAACCCCGGTTGACCAGCCAGATGCGCCCGTTAGCGGCTTCAAACGGGGTGATGATATACCAGCCCACCTGTCCGTTATGGGTGCGGGGGCCGAGCGGGGCTTCGCCGAGTTCCTGCAAAAATCGCCCGTGCAGTTTGACCCGCCGATAATCCAGTTTGCCCAGTTGGTCGGGCAGTTGGTCGGGTGGCAGGGCAGAGAGGTCAAGCGGTTCGGCAGTCATCTGGCTGGCGATGTGGGCCAGCATGTCTTCCTTCCACGCTGCCCGTTGTGTTTGCCAGACACCGAGGCCGATGAGCAGGGCCACGCCCAGAAAAGTCCAGATCATGCCCCAGCTGAGTTTCACAGCTGCCCCCCCGCTCTGGCGGCGGTGGCGGTATTGCAGGGCAATCACCAGTGCCTTGCTGGGGCGCAGCAGCCCGAGGGTCAGGCCAAGGGTCAGGCCGCCCCAGAGGATCACATGCACCCAGACCGGCCAGTCTGTTGTTACGCCCGCCCACACCGCCAGCGGCGCAACGGTAAAGCCCAGAATGAAGATCAGAAAAACCGCCGGCCCGTCGCCGCTGTCCTCTGCCTGCAGATCAAGCCCGCAGCTGGTGCAGGTGGCAGCGACTTTCAAGAACCCGTCAAACAGCTTGCCTTGACCACAGCGCGGGCAGCGGCAGGAGAGTCCGGCTTTGACCGGTGAGACTGCCTCAGTGCTGGGCAATGACGGCACCGTGGCTTCCCCACCAATAGACAGCGGTGAAGAGGAACAGCCAGACTACGTCGACGAAATGCCAGTACCACGCGGCGGCTTCAAAGCCGAAATGGCTGGTGGGGGTGAAGTGGCCCTTGAGGGTGCGGAAGAAGCAGACAATCAGGAAGATGGTGCCAATGATGACATGGATGCCGTGGAAGCCGGTCGCCATGAAGAAGGTTGAGGCATAGATGTCCCGCCCTTCCATCACGCCATCATTCCAGCCGAATACCGCGTGGCTGTATTCATAAGCCTGAAAGCAGCTGAAAACGAGGCCGAGGAGGATGGTGGCGCCGAGGCCTTGCAGTGCGCTCTTGGTGTTGCCTTCGAGCAGGGCGTGATGAGCCCACGTCACTGTTGTACCGGACAGCAGCAGGATCAGCGTCATGATGAAGGGCACATCAAACGGGTTGAAGGGATGCACGCCTGCCGGGGGCCAATGGCCGCCGGTCGCTTCAGTCGGGAAAAACGAGGCGTTGAAATAGGCCCAGAAGAACGCCACAAAGAACATGACTTCGGAGGAGATGAACAGCGCCATGCCATAGCGCAGGCCGATCTTGGCGACGGGGGAATGAGCTTTCTCCACCACGGCTTCATGGATGATGTCCTTCCACCAGAAGAACATGACGGCGAGAACCCCGAGCAGGCCAAGCAGGGCGCCCTTCAGTCCGACATGGAAATCACCGAAGGAGACATCATGCATATACAGCACCGACCCCATCGCCAGAATCCCCGCCACCATCGCGCCCACAAAGGGCCACGGGCTGGGGTTGACCAGATGGAAGGGGTGCCCGTGCTTGTCGTTTCCATGCTTGTGGTTATCGTCGTGGGCCATGAAACTTAACCTCCAGAATTGTCGGGTGTGGGTTGGGAAAGGGTGGCCTTGGCCCGCTCCAGCGCCTGCGAGCGGTCGGGGTAGAAGGTGTAAGAGAGGGTGATTGAGGTCACATCATCCAGATTACGATCTTGGGCAATCTCGGGATCAATGTAAAACATGACCGGAAAATCCATCGTCTGCCCCGCCGCCAGCGTCTGTTTCTCAAAGCAGAAGCATTGGGTTTTGACGAAGTAGGGAGCGACTTTTTCCGGCGTAACATTATAGAGCGCCGTACCGACAATCGCGTGATCGCTGCGGTTGGTGGCGCGATAGGCAACCAGCTGCGACTCTCCGGCGGTAACCTGGACAGCATGTTGCGCCGGAGCAAAATCCCACGGCAGCGCCGGGTTGGTATCGGCATTGAATTCAACGCGGAAACTGCGGGCATGAGCGGGGGCGCCGGGAGCGGCGCGCCCCTCGGCCATTTGCGGGGTGCCGCCAAAGCCGGTTACCTTGCAGAACAGGCCGTAGAGTGGCACCGAGGCAAAAGCGAGGCCCAGCATACCCGTCGCCAGACCCAGCATGGTCAGGAGGATGCGGCGGTTTTTGAGGGCGGGGCCGTTCATCACAGCCCCTTCATCTTGATGATGCCAACCGCGAAGATCAGCACGGCAAAGGCAATAATGGCCAGCAGGGTGGCGAGGTTGCGGCGTCTCAGGTTCTGTTCACGGTTGTCCTTCATGCCAGCACCCGATCCAGCAGCAGCCCGGCAAACAGGCTGAACAGATAGAGCAGAGAGAAGAAGAACATCGCACGCGGGGCTTTCTCGCCCTCGCTTTTCAATACTCGCAGGGCGTGGCCGATAAAGGCCAGACTCATGACCAGTGCAATCGCGCCATAAACCGCTCCGGCCAGATCAATCGCCACCGGAGCCAGCGACAGCGGCAGCAGGAAGAGCGTATAGGATAGCATCTGCAGCTTGGTATGCCGGGCGCCGCGTACCACTGGCAGCATCGGGATTCCGGCTTTGGCATAGTCGCCGCAGCGATAGAGGGCGAGTGCCCAGAAATGCGGCGGCGTCCAGAAGAAGATGAGGGCGAACAGCAGCCAGGCCTCAACCGGGGTGGTGCCAGTCACCGCCGCCCAGCCGATCACCGGCGGAAAAGCACCCGCCGCGCCACCAATCACGATATTCTGCGGGGTGCGGCGCTTCAGGCCAATGGTGTAGATAAAAACATAGAAGGCTGAGGCCGCTGCCAGCCAGAAGGCTGCCACCCAGTTGGTCGCCATTCCCATCAGCATGACCGAGAAGAGGGTGAGGATAATGCCAAAGGCCAGCGCTTCGTCCGGCTCGATTTTGCCTTGGGGCAGGGGGCGGTTCTGCGTGCGCGTCATGATGGCGTCCACATCGCGCTCATACCACATGTTGATGGCCCCCGCTGCGCCTGCGCCGACCGCCAGCGCCAGAACAGCGGTCAGCCGCAGCAAAGGATGCAGATGCCCCGGCGCCAGCACCATGCCGACAATCCCGGTAAACACCACCAGCGTCATCACCCGGGGCTTGAGCAGCGCAAACCAGTCAGCGACTGGTGCCGAGGGGGCGAGGCTGTTGTGGGAAAAGAAAACAACATCACTCATGACTTACCAAACCTTAAACACTTGTGTTGGCAGGAGGACTACGGACATAGTGGAACCGACGATGTGAAGGAGGCATTAAAATATACTATCCCACTTGCCGTAGCCAGAATTCCCCACAGTGGTTCACCCCGAGTGGCTGACCAGAGCAGAAAAAGCAACCCAGGCACAACCTGATTGTTGTAACTGACGCGTCCTCCGTAAACGAAAGTTATGCTGTTGTCAAAAGTGGGGTAGTTAGACGCGGGGCTATAACTTATCTCACTAATACTGTCCGTGAATAAATGTAAACCAAAGTGTGCCCGATCACGCGGGGTTATTGAGATTGTTGTGGGTGGAGGCTTCTCGTTTTGATTCAGTGGGGCTATCTTTATCAAGATAGAATTTGTGGGTTTACAATTGCTATACCCCCAAGTTGCAGTATTCTGAGGTGAAAATAAAAAACCAAGCAGCAACAATCCGCATGACAGTTTCGCCGTTATCCAGATTAATCTTCTCGATTTGAGACTTGTGAATCGACTCTTCAGTCGAGTGAGCAGTCTAGATTCTATAAACATATCCCGTTCCTTTCGGGGGCGTAAAAGAGATCAGTCATGTCAACCGCACAGGGCCGGAAAATCCTGCCAGTCGGTAGCAAAGGGCAGGGTGTTTTCAACGTCAGCTTTGTCGGGGTCTGACCAGGTGATCATGCCCCTCAGGCTCTTGCCACGTTCGAATGTTCCGACGGCGAGGGATCCGTCAACCTGCTGGCAGGGCTTGTTGTTGGCGCAGACCTGCAGATAGCCGTTGCGGGACTGCTGGCTGGGGGCGGCGAGAAAGGTTAGGGTTCTGTCCGGTTGCAGCTTATTCAACCCGTCCCGCCAGATGCCGACGCGGAGTGAAACCTGCCGTGAGACGATGAGCTCGGCGGACAGCATCGGGCCATCCCATGGGGCGCAGCTGTTCTTGATGGTTCCGACAGCTGGAGTTACTTCGTTGGTACCATAAGCGGCGGGAGTTCCCGTTAGCAGCGCTGCGGCCAACAACAGGCAGGATGACAGGGGGATACGCAGCATCTCAACTCTCCTCCCTTCAGTGATGAGCGGCAGGCCCGATAACCGGCTGCACGTCAAAGCAGTGGAACGGCGGCGGGCTGGCGACGGTCCATTCCAGCGTATCGGCACCCTCGCCCCAGTAATTGGCTTCCACCCGCTTGCCCCATTTCAGGGTGTAGATGGCGATGCCGACAAACAGCAGCGTCGCCGCAAAACTGAGATAGGCGCCGAGCGAGGAGATCAGGTTCCAGTAGGCAAAGGCGTCAGGATAATCGACATAACGGCGTGGCATACCCTGCAGACCGAGGAAGTGCTGGGGGAAGAAGGTGAGGTTGACCCCGGCGAAGGTGAGGAAGAAATGCACCTTGCCCCAGAATTCGGGATACTGGCGACCGCTCATCTTGCCAATCCAGTAATACCAGCCCGCGAAAATGGCGAACACCGCGCCGAGGGACAGCACATAGTGGAAATGGGCGACGACGTAATAGGTATCATGCAGGGCCAGGTCAAAACCGCCATTGGCCAGCACCACCCCGGTAACACCGCCGAGGGTGAAGAGGAAGATAAAGCCGATCGCCCACAGCATCGGGGTCTTGAAGCTGATCGAGCCGCCCCACATCGTCGCAATCCACGAGAAAATCTTGATGCCGGTCGGCACCGCAATGATGAGGGTGGCGGTCGTGAAATAGGCGCGGGTATCGACGCTCATTCCGGTGGTGTACATGTGATGGGCCCAGACGATGAAGCCGACCACGCCGATGGACACCATCGCATAGGCCATGCCGAGATAGCCGAAAATCGGCTTCTTCGAGAAGGTCGAAACGATATGGCTGATGATGCCGAAGGCGGGCAAAATCATGATGTAAACTTCAGGGTGGCCGAAGAACCAGAACAGGTGCTGGAACAGCAGCGGGTCACCACCACCGGCGGGATCAAAAAAGGCAGTGCCGAAATTGCGGTCGGTCAGCAGCATGGTGATGGCGCCCGCCAGCACCGGAACGGACAGCAGCAGCAGGAACGCCGTCACCAGCATGGCCCAGGCAAACAGCGGCATCCGGTGCAGGGTCATGCCCGGCGCCCGCATGTTGAAGATGGTAGTGATGAAATTGGCCGCACCGAGGATTGATGAAATACCGGCCAGATGGAGGGCAAAAATCGCCATATCCACTGACATGCCGTCATGGCCGAGTTTGGCCGAAAGGGGCGGATAAATGGTCCAGCCGGTCCCCGCACCGGGGCCGACCAGCGCCGAGCCCATCAGCAGGAAGAAGGCCGGTACAATCAGCCAGAAACTGATATTGTTGAGGCGGGGAAAAGCCATATCCGGCGCGCCGATCATCAGCGGCACGAACCAGTTGCCGAAACCGCCGATCAGCGCGGGCATAACGACAAAGAACACCATAATCAGGCCGTGTGCGGTTACCAGCACGTTCCACAACTGGCCGTCACGGGTTCCGGCATCTTCGCCCGGCTGGTGACTTTCAGCCAGAGTGGGCTGACCGCTGGTGGCGTTTTCCGCATCGCCGATCATGCGTTCGGCGGCTCCGGCCAGACCGCCGGTGGTGTTGGCATCAGCGGTCAGCATGTACTGAACGCCGGGCTCCTGCAACTCGGCGCGCATCATCACCGACATGCTGCCGCCGATCAGACCGGCAATCACCGCAAAAATCAGATAGAGGGTGCCGATGTCCTTGTGGTTGGTTGAACAGAACCAGCGGGTAAAGAAGCCCGGCACAGGATGGGCGTGAGTGTCGGTGGCGGCATGGGACATGGTTTCAGTCTCTCTTGGTGTGTGTTCAGTGGGTAGTGGTCGGGGTCAGACCTGCGGCGGCCTGTTCCTTGGCAACCCAGGCGGCATAGGCTTCCTTGCTGACAGCTTCAATGGCGATGGGCATAAAGGCGTGATCGGTGCCGCAAATCTCCGAGCATTGGCCGTAATAGACGCCGGGGGTCGTTATCTTGACCCATGTTTCATTGAGGCGGCCCGGCATGGCATCCCGCTTGACGCCCAGCGCGGGGACGGCCCAGGAGTGGATAACGTCCGCTGCCGTGATGATGATCTTGATGTTGGTATCGACCGGCAGAACCACGCGGCGGTCGGTTTCCAGCAGGCGCGGTTCGCCGGGAAGCAGTTCGGCGCGGGGCTTCATGTAGGACGAGAAGGTGATACCGCCTGCATCGGGGTAGGTATATTCCCAGTACCACTGATGACCGGTAACCTTCAGGGTCATCTCGGTCTGCTCGGGGCTGCGCTCGGTGTAATAGAGCAGTTTGAGCGAGGGGATGCCGATGACAATCAGGATGAGGATGGGAATGACCGTCCATACCACCTCGATGAAAATGTTGTGAGTGGTCTTGGAAGGCACCGGATTGGCTTTGCTGTTATAGCGCACCATCACCCACAGCAGCAGCAACATGACAAAGATGGTGATGCCGGTAATGATGGGGAGCAGGATGTCGTTATGGAAATACTCCATCTGCAGCTTGACCGGGGATGCAGGCGTCTGCAGGCCGATCCCTTCGGGCTGGGGCTGACCGAGCGCGGGGTTGGGGGCAAGGCCGGTGGCATAAGCCGGAAGGGAGAGCAGGCAGGCGACGAAGGCCCAGAACAGATGACGCATGAAACAACTCACCTCAACAGTCACAAAGATGCGACAAAATATACCGCTCTGCCCATCCGCGCAATAGGGACTGGTACGGTTCATCTTGTTTTATGACAATCT
Source organism: uncultured Pseudobdellovibrionaceae bacterium (assembly GCA_964429685.1). Classification (GTDB taxonomy): domain Bacteria; phylum Pseudomonadota; class Alphaproteobacteria; order UBA2400; family UBA2400; genus CAYSDE01. The sequence continues at coordinate 4,952 of CAYSDE010000008.1, read as the reverse complement.
GCTTTGCTTATTCGTCAGCTGGTGCTGCTACGGGAGGCGGAGTCACAACACGGGGACTATAAGGATAATCGCAGGTATCAACCGTGACCGTCACAAAACCACGCGGCCCGGCTTCAATCATGAAGCGGTGTTCTACCGTGTCATTGATGACCGAATGGGTCAGGGGTAACCTGCCTTCAGCGACGGAAACGCGACCGCCAATCAAGCGGAATTTCATGGAAACCGGCAAAGCAGGATCATACCACGCTTCCGGCTTGCCGTCGGCGGTTGACGAATTTTTGCCCTCGCCGCTGACTGTGACTGACCCACCGGCAAAAGTGGCAGCGCTGTCCGTGCCCTGATTGAGGGCAGTTGAGAGCATGAAGCGCTTGGCCTCACGATTACGGCAGCTGCGGGGATTCTCGGCGGCGGCCAGCAGGGTTGACATCCGCTCGGCGCTGACGCCGGCGGCCAGCTTGTCGCGCAGGGTCTGTAACATGCCGCGCACTGCGTCATCGGGGATTTCCTGCCGGTAGCGGTTATCCAGTTCGGTAATCTTTTGCTGGTTGACCAGAGCCGCGGCCTGCAAGTCAACCACCTGCTGATGCAGAGTATTGCGTTCTTCGGTGAGGGCCGACACCTCGTCCATGCGCTGATTCACCCGCGCTGCCATCTGCTCTTCACCGAAGTGATAGGCAAAGGCAGCAGTGCCGAGGAAAACGCCAACTACCAGCAAATTGCCGAGGATGCGGTTCCTCACCTGCTGGCGGTGCTTGCGCTGAAAGCTGTTGATGGGCTGTCGTAACATGGGGGCGACCATAAAACGGCTGGGCGGTTGCTTCAAGGAGTCATTTACTCATCGCTGCGGCTGGCAAAAATATCCGGGCTGATGCTGGGGCTCTCGAATTCGCCGAGATTCTTGAAAATCAGGCGGAAGAAAAGGCTGTCGCCCGAGCTGAGGCCGGTTCTGGCCACATGATCGCGGCTGGCGCTGAGGGCGAAGGTTAGGCACTCATCCTGATAGGTCAGGTTGAGATTGGTAGAGAGGGCGCCGTTGCTACGCTCAAGATCGCGCTGATGAGAGCCGGTGATGGCCCAGTACTCAGAGAATTTCCAGCGCCCGCCAAGGCCCAGCTCCTGCCGCTGGGTCTGGCTGAGGCCGTCCGCTGAGGGCTGGTCAACATAGAGATAGCTGGTCCAGCCCTGCAAGCGCGGCGGGCCGACATAAAGCCGCAAATCATGGACGCGGGGCAGCAGAGACTTGTTATCAAGTCGGGTGCTATAAGCAATATTGACGGTATCCCTGACATCGGCATTGATCGCCCCGACAAAATCGGAGAGGGATTCTTCGAGTCCACTGCCGGTATCAAAAGAGGGGTGACGGGCAAAGTCGTAGCTTTGGCCGAAGGCGCCGGTGATACTGGAGCCGTTATTGCCGGTCCAGCCGCCACGCAGACCATAGGCGGCGCGCTGGCCGCCATCGACGCGATCCCAGCCCGCATTGCGGTTGGCGCGGAAAAGATTGGTGGTATCGAACTCCAGCCCCAGACTGTCTTCGTTCGGGACATCATCATCAGCGCGGCGCTGGCGCGGGGCCATGGTCAACTGGGCAATCGGCTCAATGAATTGCTGGCCGGTTTCTCCGACCTTGACCAGCGGCCATTTCAGAGTGGCCTGAGCCTGAGCAAAGGGACGAACGGTTGCGGTGTCAATGCCGGTGTTGTTGAGGTTATTGGCAGTAAAGGCATCCATCCGGGCGGAAATATCGGTGGTGGCGACCAAACCGGCGGGCAGGATGTCCGTGCGCCGCCAGCTGCTTTCCAGCGAGGTGCGGGTGGAATCCTGCTCACCGCTGCGGATGATCCCCCGCGCCTCGGTACCAACCGCCCAGCGCCCGCCCAGCAGACTGTGCGGATCTCCCTGTTTCTGCCACAGCGCCTGCATCACGCTGGGTTCAGCCGACGTGATGGAGGAGCGCAAATCCTGATAGGAGAGCAAACGGCCCACGCCATAGCTCTGGGCTGAAAAATGCTCAATCTGGGCCCGGCTTTCCAGCACATCGGCGGCGCTGTAACGCCAGAGGTCGAGATAGGTATCATCGGTGGTGCGATGGAGGTTGACATTGGCGCGCCAACTGGGTGAAAGCTCCATCGCCGTATCAAGGAAGATATGGCCGCGCAGTCTGCTGTTCTGGTGCGTGGTGGCGCCGGTCGGCACATCGTCAACCGTGGCGCTGGCGTTGAGCTGAATGGTGGCATTCTCGGTTTTCTGCCGCCATTCGCCACCGATCAGCGCGCCGCGATCCGTTGAATAGCTGGTTTCAAGAGTGGCGTCCTTATTGGGGGCTACATCAAGATAGTAATAAGTGCGGGTGACAAAACCCAGATTGGTGCGCGAGCCGATAACCGGGGCCAGAAAGCCGTCGCGCCGTTTCACGCTGGGGTCAGGACTCGACAGGTAAGGGCTGTAAAAAACCGGAATGCCACCCAGCTCCAGCGTCGCATTGCGATAGATCACATCATGGGTCTGGTTGTCATGGATAACCCGCTGGGCCTTGACCTGCCATAGCGGTGGCGCTTTCGGGTCGGTTGCGCAGAGGTCGCAGGCGGTATAGAGGGCGCGATCCATGCGGGTATAGCGGCCTTCGGTACGTTCCCCTTCACGGGCGATGAAGCGGGAATTGTCGGACAGTCGCAGGGTGACCTGCTGAACAAAGCCCTGCCGGAGATCGCGGCTCAACTCGGCATAGGAAGCGGTGAGGATTTCCCCGGTCGGCTCCCACATCTTCACATTGCCCTCAGCCGTGACCACGCCGGAGCTGCGGTTATAGACCATGCGGTCAGCATGAACGATGCGGCCATTCTGCGTCAGTTCAACCGTACCCTCAGCGGTAATGGTATCGGCCTTGTCATCATAGGTCAGATGGTCGGCATCAAATACCACCGGCGGATACTCCGCCGCACGGGCAAGAGCGGGCATCACCAGCGCACTGGTCAGCAGCAACAGGGACAGAAAGCGGGATGCCGGATTCATGCTCCCTGCTTGGCCCAGAGCAGCGAAACTGTCAACTCATGACAGGGTTTAACCTTTCTGTGCCGCAATCAGAAACTCCTGATTGCCGGCGGGGCCGGTGATCGGGCTGTCGGCGAGGCCGAGGACTTTCCAGTCCATGAAGTTTTCCAGCCAGCGGCGGACGGTTTGGCAGACTTCTTCGTGCAAGGCCGGGTCTTTGACTACCCCGCCCTTGCCGAGGCGCTCTTTGCCCACTTCAAACTGGGGTTTGATAAGAGCGATCAAGCGGGCTCCCGGCTTGGCTAGCGCCAGCGCAGCAGGCAGAACGAGGGACAGGCTGATGAAACTGGCATCACAGACGACCAGATCAACCGGCTCGGGAATGTCCTCATGGCTGAGGGTGCGGGCGTTAGTGCCTTCCCGCAGGATGACCCGCGGATCATCCTTCAGCTTGGCGACCAACTGGTCATGGCCAACATCGACTGCATAGACTTTGGCAGCGCCATGATGCAGCAGTACATCGGTAAAGCCGCCGGTGGAGGCGCCAATATCAAGACAGATCAGACCGGCGGGATCAATCCCAAAAACCTTCAGTGCCTCGGCCAGCTTCATGCCGCCGCGAGACACCCACGGATGATCCAGCCCTTCCAACCGCAGCTGGCTGGCGTCCTCAATCATGTCGCTGGGTTTGGCGACGGCGGCCTCACCATAAAAAACACAGCCCGCTTTTATCAGCGCCTGTGCTTTGCTGCGGCTGAGGGCCAGACCCGCAGAAATCAGGGCAATGTCGGCGCGCTGCACTTACTTGCGCCGCTCTACCACAAACTGTGCCACGTCGCGCAGCATCTGGCCGCGACTTTCGAAGATGTCGAGGTGGCGCTGGGCCTGGGTGGAGAGCAGCTGGGCCTGAGCGCGGGTGCGGTCGGCGCCGAGGATGGTGACGAAGGTGGCTTTGCCCGCAGCGGCGTCCTTGTGAACCGGCTTGCCGAGTTCGGCTTCGGTCGACTCCACATCCAGCAGATCGTCAATCATCTGGAAAGCGAGGCCGAGATCGTGGGCGTATTTGCGCAAAGCCTCGCGCTGATGCTGGCTGGCGCGGCCCAGAATGGCGCCAGCTTCGCATGAAAAAGCGATCAACTCGCCGGTTTTCATGCGCTGCAGACGGGTGGTCTGGCCGATGTCGAGCTGCTGCTTCTCGGCGATCAGGTCGAGCATCTGGCCGCCGACCAGACCGCTGGTGCCCGCCGCCTTGGCAAGACCGAGGACGAGATGGGCGCGCACGGTGGGGTCATCATGGGTGGCATTGTTGCCGAGAATCTCGAAAGCATAGGTCAACAGCCCGTCTCCGGCGAGAATAGCGGTCGCTTCGTCAAACTGCTTGTGGACGGTGGGCTTGCCGCGCCGCAGGTCGCTGTTGTCCATCGCGGGCAGATCGTCATGGATCAGGCTGTAGCAATGCACCATTTCAATGGCGGTAGCGACGCGCTTGGCCCGCATCTGATCGACGCCGAACATCTTGGCCGCGCTCATGCAGAGGAAGGGGCGCAGCCGCTTGCCGCCGCTAAGCGCGGCGTAGCGCATGGCCTCCACCACCCGTTCCTCAGGATTGCCCGAGAGCGGCAGGAAGCCGTCAATCTCGTTCTGGATGATCTCGACGGTTTCAGCCAGAGAGTCCTGAAGTTGTGGGTGCAGGCTGGGCATTTAGATCGTCTCCACGGTTTGAGTGGTCAAACTGCCGTCGGCAGCTTTGGTAATGCGGTCAATCCGCGATTCAGCTTCCTTCAGTCGCGCTTCGCAGTGGCGGCGCAGGAAGGTGCCGCGCTCATAGGCGCTGATGGCATCGTCCAGTTGACCCTGACCGGACTCAAGCTTTTTGACGATTCCTTCAAGCTGGCACATCGCCTCCTCGAAGCTGAGGGCGGTAATTTCAGGGGGCAGGGGGGGCAGGGCAGGTTCAGTCA
>CAYSDE010000007.1:0-30245 GCA_964429685.1 uncultured Pseudobdellovibrionaceae bacterium | reverse complement strand
TGGCGCCGCGTGTCAGCGGCCAGCCGACCACAGTTAATGTCGTCCAGCTGATTGATGACTGGAATACTGCCCTCCGCATGACCACGGCCAAGCTGGCGGTGCAGACTATTCTGGGCGGTGCGACCGGAGCCAGTTTTCTGCTTGATCCTGATGTGGTCAAGAGTAGCGGCGGCGATACGCTGAGCAAGGTTCTGCGGGCGGTGATTGCCAGTCTGCCGACCACAGCAGCAGAGGCCCAGACCCGGTGGAGCCAGTGGGTCCCCATTTTGCAGGGCTTGTTTGCCTCGACCAGCCGCATGAATACCATCATGGCCTCGGAAGATTATGCCTTTGCGGCTCTGAGCGGAGCCTTGATTGGGGTGACTTCGCCCTTGCCTCTGGCCACGCTGGCGGCGCCCTTTGCCTTCGGCGGCTTGCATATGGGAACCGCAGGCGCGGATACCCTCCGCCGCAGCGGCGGCTCCCGGGAAATTTATTACGGCGGTGCGGGCAATGATACGCTGATCGGCGGCGGCGGGCAGGATGTTTATGTGTTCGACCGCAATTTCGGTCAGGATACCATCATTGATGCAGAAGGCGGCGGCAGGGTCAGTGGGGATCGTATCCGCTTCAGCGCGCTGCGTTCCGATCAGGTGACCCTGACCAGAAACGGAGAAGATCTGGTCGTTCGGGTCAATGGATCGACGGACAGCGTAACCGTTAAAAGCTATTACCAGAAAGTCATTTCCTTTTTTGACTGGCAGATCAGCCCGGATACGCGGGTTGAAGACATTCAGTTTATGGATGGAGTCATTCTTGAAAGTGGCGAGATTGCCCGTGCCGTCGGCAAAGGCACTGCTGCCGGTGAAACCCTGCAGGGCACCGACATTGCCGATTATCTGGAGGGTGCCGGCGGCAATGACCTGCTGCTGGGCGGCGATCAGGGCGATGTTTATATTTTCAACCGGGGCGATGGTGCCGATGTCATCAGCGACCTGATGACCAATCCGATGACAGCGGCCGGAGACATGATCGTTTTCGGCGATACCATTAAATCCACTGATGCCGAGTTGTCCCGCATTAAAGGCACGGATGATCTGGTCATCAACATCCGGGGCACCACCGATCAGGTCACCGTGCGCGGCAATTTCTTCATGACGTCGCTGGGCTGGGACACCAACTTCTCTCTTGATAACCGTATCGAGACTTTTGTTTTCAATGGTGACGGGATAGGCTGGTCTTGGCAGCAGTTGCAGCAGCACCTTATCGAAACCCAGACCACAGCCGGAGAAGATAATGTTGTCGGCTTCGGCAGTGATGATGTGTTTGAGTCAAGCGCCGGCAATGATTTCATGGTTGGCGGAAACGGTGGGGATGTCTACCGGATTGCCCGGGGCACCGGGCTGGATATCATTCAGGATGATATGCGCTATATCACCATTGAAGGAACGGATAGTGTTGAGTTTGCGTCCGACATCAGCGCGGCCGATGTGGAGTTCTCGCGGGACGGGCATTCTACCGACCTGATTATCAAGATCAAGAACACCAGCGATCAGGTGATTATCAAAGGGCAGTTTGATGTTGCCAATACGTGGGTGTTCGGGCTGGTATGGTTTAACCGGATTGAACAGTTCAAATTCTCTGACGGCACAATGCTGAACTGGTCGGATGTGCTGGCAAAGGTCACGACCGGCGGGGCGGGACGTGACCGTCTGCTGGGGTCCTATTCTCCTGACACGCTGGATGGCAAGGCGGGCAGCGATTATCTTTCCGGCGGGAATGACGGAGATACTTACCTTTTCGGGCGTGGCTATGGCTACGACACCATTGATGATGCGGCCTATAACATCCTGACACAGAACCCGGATACGGTTCGTTTTGGCGCCGGTATTACGGCAGCAGATCTGAAATTCATGCGGATGCCCGGCACCGACAACCTGATGATCGAGATTGCGGGCACTTCTGATCGCCTAGAAATCCTCCGCCAGTTCAGTCAGGCCGAAACCATTATCTTCGGCAGCATTGCTTTCAGCCGCATCGAGAATTTTGTTTTTGCTGATGGCAGCAGCCTGACCTGGCAGCAGATCCAGAGCCGGATGCTGATCGACAGTGGCACCAGCGGGAACAATACCCTGACGGGGTTCGTGCAGGATGACCGGATTGATGGCGGCGGCGGAAACGATACCCTTTATGGTCTGGACGGCGCAGACACCTACGTTTTCAGACCCGGCAGCGGCAATGATCTCATTATCGACATTGTGATGAATATTATCCGTAATGGTGCGGACACCGTGGAACTGGGAGCAGGATTCACAACCTCGAATATCCGCCTGCTGCGCCGGGGCGATGACATCTTTATCAATTTCTCCGGTTATGCTGACAGCATCGTTGTGACGGATCAGTATTTCGATCAATGGTATTATCTGGTTGGCATTGATGCCATCAAGTTCAGTGACGGCACACTGTGGAACCGTAACCGGATCCAGCAGGCGCTGTTACAGTCTTCCGCTGGTAATGATTTCCTGAGGGGCTTTGAAACCGAAGACCGCTTTGATGGTGGTGCCGGTAATGACTACATGGAAGGAAACGGCGGTAGCGATACCTATGTTTTCGGAGCAGGCTATGGTCGTGATTCAATCTTTGATAATGGATATGGCGCCACCGGTAACGTGATCGAACTGGGCTCCGTGTTCACGACGACAAATATCAACCTCCGGCGTTCCGCCGACGATGTCTATGTGACGTTTGCCGGGCGTAGCGAGATGCTGACCCTGAAGGAACAGTACGGGTGGTCGGCCGGAATTGCGAGCTTCAAGTTCTCAACCGGAACTATCTGGGCGGCGGCAGATATTCAAGCCCAGTTGCTCAAATCGACAATGGGCAATGATGTTCTGACCGGATTCAGCAGTGCTGACCGTCTTGATGGCGGCAGTGGCAATGACTTCCTTTATGGGGGGAAAGGCGCTGATACTTACGTGTTCGGCGCTGGGTATGGAAATGATTATATCTATGACAATAGCGATGAGGCGGCGACGGATACGCTTGAACTTGGCTCGGTTTACACCACATCGAGTATTGTTCTCTCGCGCCGCGAGAATGATCTGTTCCTGACCTTCACCGGTCGAACGGAGAGCGTCGCCATCTCTTCCTATTTTGCCGGTTGGGGTGCCATTGAAACAATAAAGTTCGCAACGGGAACGCTCTGGACAGTTACTGACGTGCTGGCTAGGCTAAACGCGCCAACGGCTGCCAACGACATGATGCTTGGCTCGAACCGGAGCAGTGATACCTTGTCGGGCGGGGCCGGAGATGATACGCTGGTTGGCGGTTATTACGGCGATACCTTTATTTTCAATGCTGGTGATGGCAATGACATCATCAATGATAATGCTTATCACTGGGCCTTCATGGATGGCCAGACCGACACCTTGCGGCTTGGCGCCGGGTTTACATCCACCAATATCCGCATGACGAGCTACGCCTATCGTGGATCAGATATTCTGGTTACCTTCGCCGGACGACCGGAAAGCATCTGGATTTCGGGGGATAGCGGGTTTGGCCGGATGGAAAACATCGTTTTCTCTGACGGAACGGTGTGGGGTGCAACTCAGGTTGCTGCCTGTATCGCCAAAGTTGATGCCAACAACCAAACCATCATGGGCACGGATGGAACAGATGTTATTAATGGTGGAGCCGGAATTGATTTCATCAATGGCGGGTACGGTAGTGACACCTATATTTTCAATAGCGGATCGGATTTCGACCTTATCTCTGAAGGCGGCCCCGGCGGCGGTGACGCCGATACGCTGCAGCTAGGGAGCGGATTTACAACATCCAATATCCGGCTGACCCGCCAGTTTGATGATCTGCTGGTAACATTTACCGGCAAGCCGGAGCATGTTCTGTTACAGGGGCAGATGATCAGCTTCGGCGTGGATTTCATCAAGTTCTCCGATGGCACCAAGTGGGACATGGCGGCGGTGCGCCAGAAGCTGCTGACGGCGACAACTGGTAATGATTATCTCACCGGCTTTGCGACAGCTGACCGGCTCGACGGCGGTGCGGGGAATGACCAGCTGACAGGTCTGGGTGATGGCGATACTTATGTATTCAAGGACGGTTACGGCTTTGACATCATCAATGAAACAGGATTTGGCTGGGATGGTGTGGATACGCTGGAAATCGGCGGGCTGCTGAACCAGAGCAATATCCAGTTGACTGCCCAACTCAATGACCTGCTGATTACCTTCAGCGGCGCGGGTAGAACCGAGCGGATTTTGCTGACCAACCAGCTCCGGGATTTCGGGGTCGAGATCATCAGGTTTGCCGATGGCACCCAGTGGGACATGGCAACTGTGCGCCAGAAGCTGCTGACGGCGACAACCAGTAATGATGTCCTGACCGGTTTTGCCTCGGCTGACCGGCTTGATGGCGGCGCGGGTAATGACCAGCTGACGGGCGCGGGTGGCGGCGATACCTACGTCTTCAAGGATGGCTACGGTTTTGACATTATCAGCGAGACGGGCTTCAATTGGGATGGGATCGATACGCTGGAAATTGGCGGGTTGCTGAACCAGACCAACATCCAGTTTACCCGTCAGGGCGTGGGGACATCGCAGTCCAATGACCTGCTGATTACCTTTGCCGGACGCAGTGAACAGATTGTTCTGGTCAATCAGCTGGTAAATTTCGGGATTGAAAACATCAAGTTCGGAGATGGTACGGTCTGGGATATAGCGCAGGTTGGCTCTCGCCTTCTGCAGGGAACAGCCGGAAATGATACTCTGGTTGGCTTCTCCACAGTTGACCGTCTGGATGGCGGTGCAGGCAACGATCAGCTGTATGGAGAAAGCAGAAGCGATACCTATGTGTTCAGGGATGGTTACGGCTTTGACATCATCAACGAAAACGGATTTGGCTGGGACGGTACGGATACGCTGGAAATCGGCGGGCTGCTCAACCAGAGCAATACGGTTCTGACCCGTCAGGCGGATGATATACTGGTCACTTTCACCGGGCGCACTGAACATGTGGTGCTGACCAATCAGGCCTCGGATTGGGTGATTGAAACTCTGAAATTTGCTGACGGTACGCAGTGGGATGCCACCGAGATGCGGCGTCGCCTGCTGGTTTCGACCACCGGCAACGATACCGTGCTGGGTTTCAACGCCAGCGATGACCGTCTCGATGGTGGCTTGGGCAATGACTATCTCAATGGTGGTTGGGGCTCTGATACCTATGTTTTCGGCGCGAATTACGGCCTTGATGTGGTGCAGGATAGCGGCTTTTACTGGACGGGCGAAGATACCATTGAGTTCGCGGCGGCTTTCACTCCGGCCAACATCCAGCTGTTGCAGGAGGGGAATGATTTAACCGTAAGCTTTACGGATCGTGATGAGCGGCTGGTTGTGCAGGGACAGTTCGATCCCAACATGCAGATTGAATGGTTCCGTTTTGCTGATGGTACCCGCTGGAGCGCCGCCGACATCCGTACCCATGTGATGCTGCCGACCGCCGAGGACGACATCCTGCGCGGCTTTGCCACCGATGACCGCATGGATGGCAGTACCGGAAATGATATTCTGTATGGGGGCGAAGGTAACGACACTTATGTCTTCGGGGCAGGCTATGGCACCGATACCATTGTTGAGCAGGGCTGGGATGATACCGATCAAGTAGAGATCGCCGCCGCCCTGACTCCGTCCATGGCCCAGTTGCGCCGCTTCTATAACGATCTCTACGTGACGTTTACCGGACGGACGGAACAGCTGATTATACGGGATCAGATTGAAGGCACGTCGCCGGTTGAATATATCCGCTTCCTGTCGGACGGGACGGTATGGACTGACAGCACCATCCGCAGCATGCTGACACAGTCTACCACTGGCAATGATGTGCTTGAAGGGTTCCGAACCAACGATACGCTGTCTGGCGGGCTCGGCAACGATCAACTGTTTGGTGCGGCTGGTAATGATACGCTGACGGGCGGGGCCGGGAATGATTATCTCGATGGCGGCACCGGAACGGACTTCGCTGTCTTTGCCGGAGTCCGCGCTAGCTACACGCTCACCACCTCCAACGGGGGTATTTCGTTTGTTGATAATGATGCTGTGGCTGATGGTAATGATGGCGTCGATACGCTGGTCAGCATCGAAACGGCGGTCTTCAAGGATCAGTCGGTCAGCATGGCCGCCCCGATCATTCTGGATCTTGATGGTAACGGCGTCAATCTGGTCAGCCTCAAGGACAGCAAGGCGCGGGTCGACTTCGATGACGACGGCAAGGATGACCGTACCGGCTGGTTTGAAAAGGGCGATGGCATTCTGGTTTATGATCGGGACGGGAATGGCCGGGTGACGGATGCCTCGGAGTTGACCTTCATCAACGAGAAACCGGGCGCACTCGGCGATCTGGCCGGATTGCAGACACTGGACAGTAACGGGGATTCCGTTCTGGACGTGAATGATGCGGCCTTCGGCAAACTGCTGGTCTGGAAAGACCGCAATGGTGATGGCAATGCCCGTTCCAAAGAACTGCTGTCCCTGTCCGCTGCCGGGATTGCCTCTCTCAACCTGATTGGCCACTCCACGGATAAATCCTGGGGCCCCAATGAAAATGTTGTTCTGAATACCGGGGTCTTTACGCGGACCAACGGACAGGAGGGAGCTTTTGCCGACGTTGCCCTGCAATACACCAGTTCGCGACTGGCGCAGGCAATGGCCTCCTTTGGCGCTGGCAGCTCGGTAACAACCAGCCTTGTGGACAGTGGCCGCTTTGCGGCAGGGACAATGCTTATGACCAAACCATTTGAAGAACAACGCTTCTCGGCCTGAAACGGATTATGAACCAGATGAGTGATGCGGAAGCTGTGTGCCAGCCCCCCGATACCGGTCTGCTGTGTCTGGCCCTGATGCTGCACATTCATGGCAAACCAGCTGATCCGGCCCAGTTGCGACACCTGTCAGGAAAAACTGGCAGACATCTGGAAATAGCCGATCTGCTGCGGCTGGCCAAACGCTCCGGCCTTAAATCGCGGGGGGTGGCCAGAAAGGCGGAAGATTTACCGGGTCTGCCATTACCCGCAATCCTGAAACACAAAGACGGCAGCTATAGTGTGCTGGCTAAAATTGCCGATGGCAAAGCGCTGGTGCAAATGCCTCCAGCAGAGTCACCAAAAATCATTGCGGCTGAGGAACTGGTGGCGCTGTGGTCAGGTGAAGTCATCCTCTTCACCCTGCGGGAATCTGTTACCCAACTGGCACATCGCTTCAATCTACGCTGGTTTGTTGCGGTTATTTCCAGATACCGGAATCTTCTGATTGAGGTTCTACTCGCCTCGTTTTTCCTGCAGCTACTGACCTTGGTTACACCGATCTTTTTTCAGGTGGTGATTGACAAGGTTCTGCTTCACCGGGTGCTGACGACGCTGGACGTGCTGGCTATCGGTCTGCTGATTGTGACAGTGTTTGAAACCGGTATCGGCTGGCTCAGGAGCTATATTTTTACTCATACCGCATGCCGGATTGATGTTGAGCTGTCGGCGCGGCTGTTTCAGCATCTGGTCGGGTTACCGCTGGCTTATTTTCAGGTGCGGCGGGTCGGTGACTCGGTAGCGCGGATCCGCGAGTTGGAGAACATCCGCAGTTTCCTGACCTCTTCGGCACTAACGCTGGTGATCGACCTGTTTTTCAGTATGGTTTTTCTGGTGGTGATGTTTTTCTACAGCTGGCAGTTATTCCTGATTGTCCTCGGATCATTGCCGCTTTATGCAATCATTTCCATCGCCGTAACGCCCTTGCTTCGTGCGGCGCTTGACGACAAATTTACGCGAGGAGCCGAGAATCAGTCTTTTCTGGTGGAAACCGTCACCGGGATTGAAACGCTCAAGGCTTCGGCGGTTGAGCCACAGATGCAGGGCCGTTGGGAACGCCAAATTGCCGGATATATCAGCTCCGGTTTCCAGGCTTCAATGCTGGGGGCCAGTGGCGGGCAGGCAGTGCAGTTTGTCAACCGTCTGGTGACACTGCTGATCCTTTATGTCGGAGCGCGGCTGGTAATGGGCGATGCCTTATCCGTCGGCCAACTGGTCGCGTTCAATATGCTGGCCGGGCAGATTTCCGGGCCGGTGCTGCGGCTGGCCCAGCTGTGGCAGGACTTCCAGCAGTTCCGGGTTTCTGTTGATCGTCTAGGTGATATTCTCAATACACCGATGGAGCCTCACGCCGCTGCGGGGGCCAGTCAGGCCGTGTCTGTGGTAGGTGACATCCGGCTGGAAGATGTGGTCTTCCGCTATCAACCTGACGGCAAGGAAATCCTGCGTCAGGTCAGCCTGTCCATCAAGGCCGGAGAGATTCTTGGTATCGTCGGCCCGTCCGGTTCGGGAAAATCAACCCTGACCAAACTGGTGCAGCGTCTTTATGTGCCGGAATCCGGACGGGTGATTGTGGATGGTGTTGATCTGGCGCTGGTAGACCCGGCATGGCTGCGCCGCCAGATTGGCGTGGTTCTACAGGAAAACATTCTCTTCAGCCGGAGCGTGCGGGATAACATTGCACTGGCTGATCCGGGCATGTCGATGGAGCAGGTTATTTATGCGGCCAAGCTGGCGGGCGCGCATGACTTCATTCTGGAAATGCCCGCTGGCTATGATACCGAAGTTGGTGAGCGCGGAGTTTCCCTGTCGGGTGGACAGCGCCAACGTATTGCCATTGCCCGCGCTCTGGCGACTAATCCGAGGATATTGATTCTTGATGAGGCCACCAGCGCGCTGGATGCGGAGTCCGAGGCAATCATCCACCAGAATCTCCGGGCCATAGCAGCCAGCCGTACGGTTATCATCATTGCCCATCGTTTGTCCGCCGTGCGTCAGGCACACCGGATCGTGACGCTGGAGGCCGGACGCATTGTCGAAGCCGGAACGCATGAGGAATTGCTGGCGTCCGGCGGTCGTTATGCCTCCCTTTACAAGGTGCAGATGGGCCATGAGTGAGTTTCTCCGCCGCCTTGTCAAACCAAAAACCGATCAGGACTTTCTGCCTGCGGCGGTCGAGATTCTGGAACGGCCCCCCTCGCCGCTTGGCCGCGCTACTCTCTGGGCATTGCTGCTGTTCCTGCTATTGGCGCTGATCTGGTCATGGTTTGGAACCATTGATGTGGTGGCAGTGGCCGAGGGCCAGTTGGTGCCGCGTGAGCGGGTCAAGGTTGTGCAGGCAGCCGAACTGGGGGTGGTGCGTAGCATCCATGTTCAGAATGGCCAGAAAGTCACCGCCGGTGAATTGCTGATTGAGCTGGACCCCACCGCGGCCGAAGCCGAAAAAGAACAGGCTGCAACCCAGTTGCAACTGGCCGAAACGGAGGCCGCCCGCTCGCGGGCCATTGTCAGCTATCTGCAGTCAGGCCGAATGGAGTTTGTGCCGCCAGCCACGTTGACTGGGCAGGAAGCGGATTTGCAGCAGTCCCTGATTACCAGCACGGTTCAGGAATACGAAGCCCATCAGGCGGCCTTGCGCCAGTCCGGCAACGAGAAGCAGCAGCAACTGCGGTCACAGGCATTGTCGGTGGAAAAGATTGAGGCTCTGATCCCGTTGCAACAGCAGCAGGTGGACGCCCGTCAGACTCTGGTTGACCGGGGCGTCGGTTCCCGGCTGGTTTATCTTGATGCGCTGTCCAGACTGACAGAACTGCAGAAACAACTTGAGGTCGAACGCCAGAATGGAGCCCAGATTGCAGCTTCCATCGAACTGATGAATCGTCAGATTGACGAGAACAGGGCCCAGTTCGAAAAGACCATGATGGATGCGCTGGCAACGGCAACCGCCAAAGTTTCCAGCCTGCAGCAAGAAGTCGCCAAAGCCGCGCAGCGGGTCGGGTTGCAAACCCTGACTGCCCCCATCAGCGGCATTATCCAGCAATTATCCATCCATACAACGGGTGGCGTTGTGCAGCCCGCCCAAGCCTTGCTGGTCATCGTTCCCGAAGATGTGGAACTGATTGCGGAAGCCAATCTGGATAACAAGGACGCCGCTTGGGTGCGGGCGGGAGATCCGGTCGCAGTCAAGCTGCAGGCCTATCCGTTCACCGATTACGGCACGGTGTCCGGGGTGCTGGAAACCATTTCCAGTGATGCGGTGTCTGACGACAAGCACGGGCTGTTTTATCAAACCACCGCCCGCCTCAACCGCCAGACCCTCGCCGTTGATGGTCAGGAAGTCCGGCTTGCCCCGGGCATGGCCTTGACCCTCGAGATCAAAATCGGTCAGCGCCGCATTCTGGACTATTTCCTCTCCCCGATCATGAAAACCACCAGCGAATCTATTAGGGAAAGATGAGTCATGCCGACTGACTTGCCTATGAGCTAACCACTGCAACCCCTCGATTATCTCCCACCCGCAGAATCACAAAAGACCGAGATAACCGCCGAGGATGCGCATAATTCATTCCCTGTTACCGTAGGTGAATTCCCTGATACGGGAGAAAAAATTACCTGTTATTTTTTGACTGAGAACCGGAAGTCTTGCCGTAACTGCTGGCCAGTACTAGGATTTTCTGGTTGCCACGTGGTGAGGGTGGGGTAAAAACCTGCAAAATTCCCTGTTATTTCCCTGTTAAACAGGGAATATCACTCGGATGCCGGTTGCAGCAGACTGCAAACACCACCATACCGTCTGGCCTGTCAGGCCATTTTGCGCCCATCCCCCACTTTTGCCCCAGTTGCGGGGGTATTCCGCCGTCACCGGGTCGGGGAGAACGGACTTTCGGCCCCGGGCCGGCCTCTCCGGGCGGGAATTCTCCGTTTCAGATTGAGTCCGACCCGATGGGGTCCAGTCTAGACTAGAGCAAATCTCGGTTAGGTAGACGCATATCCGGTATGTTTGAAGAAGCCTGAGCAGTCGGCCTGGGAGATGGACTGAATGCCATCACGCACGGCATTCCAGAGAGTATCAAGCGTTCGGGTAGCTGTTTTGCGCAGATGGGCCTTGAGCTTCGAGAAGGCGTTTTCGATGGGATTGAAGTCTGGGCTGTAAGGTGGCAAGTAGCGCAGATGCGCACCCGCTGTCGCGATGGCTTCTGCAATGGCCGGGCTTTTGTGGCTGGAGAGATTGTCCATGATGACGATGTCGCCGGGCCTGAGCGTCGGCACAAGAAACTGCTCGACCCCGGCCTGCGCCGGGGCAGGCTCCAGCGAGGAAGATATCCCCGTTCATGGGGCCGTCAATCACAAGAGGCGCCGTCATGCCCTCCAGCCGCAAAGCGCCAACAAACGTTGTGGTCTTCCAGTGGCCGTGAGGAGCTTTGCAGGCCAGCCGCTCGCCCTTCGGCGCCCGACCCCCGGCTTTCGCCGGGGCAGGCTCCGCGGCGGGTCATGTTGGTTGCAGCGCCAGTTTCGTCGATAAATACAAGCCGTGCCGGATCAAGCTTGCTTTGGTCTTCTCTCCATTTTTCCCGGGCTGCGGCCACGTCCGGCCTGTCCTGCTCGGCGACGTGCAGGACTTTTTTTATAAGTCAGCTGCATGCGCTTCAGATATTTCCCCACCGCGGCACGGCTGATGACAATCCCGTCAGCATTCAGCAGCTCCTGCAACTCCGTAATTGTTGCGTCTGGTGTCTTCACGACCAGCCGCCGTACTGTATCGCTGTGCGCTGCCAGAAGGGGCTTCTTGTAGCCCCCGAACTGGGCAGGCTTAAAGCTCTTGTGCGTCCGCCAGCGTTGCACCAGCTTCACAACAAAGCTGTCGCTCACTCCATAAATCTTCGCTACAGCACGGCAGGAACGTCCGCCCAATACGGACTTCACAACACGCTCCCGCAAATCATCTGAATACGGCTTTGGCATCTGCTCCGGCCTCCACTCCGGCCAGTACAGCGAATCACTGTTCGCCCCTCTTGGGAATCCCTTTTGGTTCTATCTCTTAGAGATTTGCTCTAGTAGCCTTGCTCCCTCAGTGAATAATCAACTCCGGCGCAATGGCCATCGGCCCGTCTTCCAGATAGGGCAGGCCGAGGGCAGACGCCGAGCGGCGCAGGAACGGGGTGATTTCTCCCATCGGATCAAGCGTCGGGCCACTCACGTAATAGCGCAGCATCTCTATCAGCCGCTCTGCCGCCGGAACCGGACGCGGCAGTACTGCAAAACTCAGCGGCGCCTCCTCGTCCACGCCCAGATGTTCCCGCACCACATTAAAGGCCTCCTTAAGGCCGCCGATACGATCAACCAGACCGACCTCTTTGGCCGCCGCGCCCAGCCAGATCCGGCCTCGCGCCACCCTGTCGAGACGGGCAGCGGGCAGCTTGCGGCCTTCGCGCACCCGATCAACGAAGTTTCGGTAAATTTCATCAAGACTGGCATCAATCCGGGCCAGACCGCCACCGCTGAAGGGCCGGGCTCCCGACCACATGGTCGAATTGGCGCCGGTGCCCAGTTCCACCCAGCTGACGCCCAGCTTCTCGCTGATCGGCCCGATGGCAAACTTGCCGCCAACCACGCCGATGGAGCCGGTCACGGTGTTGGCATTGGCAACAATGCTGTTGGCAGCGGTCGCTATCCAGTAGCCACCGGAAGCCGCCGTTCCGCCCATCGACACCACGATATATTTTCCGTTCTTGCGGGCACGATCAAGCGCCCGGTGAATGGTTTCGGACGCGGTCACCGAGCCGCCGGGGCTGTCGATCCGCAGGATGATGGCGTCGTAGTCAGAACCTTCTGCCGCTTCATCAATCGCCGCCACCAGAGATTCGGCGCTGGTGGTTGTGCGTTCACCAAAGGGGCCACTGTCAAACTCGCGGCGGACAATCGGGCCGCTAACATAGATCAGCGCGACGGTGCCAGCACTGGGCGCCGTAGACTCCTTGGCACCGGGCAGGTAATCGGAAACATCAACATCTTCCGAACCCGGAGCCAACTGGTCGGCCTCGTCCCGCATTTCATCGTGATACCCGACATGGTCGATAAGCTTGCCGGTCAGGGCTTCGTTGGCTAGCAATGGCGCTTTGTCCATCAAGCGCCTGACCTCACGCCCGGAGAGTTGGCGGGCGGCAGCAATATCGGTGACCATTTGCTCCTGCATCCCGTTCAGCAGCTTCTGGTAATCTTCGCGGAGCGGAGCGGAGATGGTGGATTGGGTGAACATGTCCGCCGCTCCCTTGTATTCCTGCCGCTGATGCATGTCGGGAATGATGCCGATGCGGTCGAAGGCGCGACGGGCAAAAGGCATGCTGGCCGCCGGGCCGGTAATCCCGACTGTGCCGAGCGGCTGCATCCATACCTGCTGAAAAGCCGAGGCCAGCCAGTAATGACGGTTGGCCGGGCCCATTTCGCCGAGGCTGTCGGCATAGGCAATCGAGAACTTTCCGGCCGCGTTGAAGCGCTTGAGGGCGGCCCGCACTTCTTCAATCTGGGCCGGTTCAAGGCCGACATCACTGACATCAGCAATAAAACCCATCACGCGCTCATCCTTGGCAGCGCGATCCAGCGTGCGCACAAGAGTGGAGAAGGCGATAGTATCATCACCAAGAGCGCGACTGACCGGATCGTCGCTGTAATTCTCCAGCACCGGGCGGGAAAAATCAAAAGTCAGGGTCATGCGGTCAGGCAGATGAGCAGGCTTCTCAGCGAACCAGAGGCCAATCAGAACGCCACTCAGGAGACTCATCACCACCAGAAAACCAATGGTGGCAAAGATTTTGCCCAGAATTTTGCGCATGAGGGAACAGCCTTTCGGGCAAGATTGAAGTCTCCCATTCTTGTACCTCAGCCCCGGTTCGGCGCAAATAGCCTAAAGCAGGTCGGGCGGACTTGCGGGAGAATCAGTTACTTAGCCTAAAACAGCCTCTTGCACTGCATCAGGTGTTGACAGGGAGGGCGTGAAACCCGTATAACCCCCCGGCTTTTCGAGTTTTTGACTTTAACTGAGGGAGTTTACCGTGAAGCGGACTTATCAGCCCAGCAAACTGGTGCGCAAGCGCCGTCACGGTTTCCGTTCGCGCATGTCGACCCGTGGGGG
This sequence comes from uncultured Pseudobdellovibrionaceae bacterium, assembly GCA_964429685.1. GTDB lineage: Bacteria > Pseudomonadota > Alphaproteobacteria > UBA2400 > UBA2400 > CAYSDE01. The sequence continues at coordinate 16,266 of CAYSDE010000007.1, read as the reverse complement.
TCGCGCCGTGCTGTCCAGCCGCCGCTCGGTCGGGCGCAAGCGGCTGTCGGCCTGAGCGGAACGGGACTGTTCACCATGTCGCCCAAGCAATTGGGCCGACTCAAGCGCCGGGCCGAGTTTCTCGCCGTCGCTGGTTCAGGAAAGAAATGGGTTACACCGGGGATGATTGTCCAGATCATGCCCCGTCCTGACTTTCCGGCCAATTCCTACCGTTTTGGACTGACGGCCTCCCGCAAAGTAGGCGGGGCCGTTCAGCGTAATCGCGCCCGCCGCCGTCTGCGGGCGATTGCCGAAGCCTGCCTGCCCCTCTGCCAGCTACCCGCAGCTGACTTCGTACTGATTGCGCGACCGGCCACTGTCGGCTATGAATTTGCCCTTCTGCAAAACGAGTTTCAGCTGGCCCTGCGGAAACTGGCCCGTCATTTCGAGGAAGGAGGAACTTCATGAAACCGCTGCTCCTGCTCCTCGTCCGCTTTTACCGCTTGATCCTGAGCCCGGTTCTGTTGGCTACCTTCGGCCCGGCCTGTCGCTACGAACCGAGCTGTTCCGCTTATATGATACAGGCGATTGAAACGCATGGCGCAATGCGGGGTAGTATTTTCGGTCTAAAACGTCTATGCCGCTGCCATCCTTGGGGCGGCTCCGGTTATGATCCCGTTCCGCCACTTCCTTCTTCTGCCTCTGCCTTAACCTGCGAGTAGTCATCCATGAATAACCCCAACCAGCCCACCGATCCCCGCGACACCCGCAATCTGTTGGTGGCCATTGTACTTTCCCTGCTGGTGATTTTTGGCTGGCAGGTTTTTGTTGAAGCCCCGCGTCAGGCGCAGGTGAAAGCCGAGCAGGCAGAGGCTTTGGCCCGCGCTCAGGCCGCCTTTCCGGCGGCGACGTCCGCCCCCACCCCTGATGGTGGCATTCCCACCCCCGCAGCTTCGCCCGCGCAAACCCGCGAAGCCGCCCTTGCTGCCAGCCGTCGCATTCCCGTCCGCTCCGACAATCTGCACGGCTCGATCAGCCTGACCGGTGGGCGCCTTGATGACCTCACCCTCGCCCGTTATCGTGAAACCGTTGATCCCGCTTCACCCGAAATCGTTTTGCTAGCCCCCTCCGGCACGCCCACCCCTTATTATGTTGAACTGGGCTGGAGCGCTGAAGCTGGCGCAACCGTCCGACTGCCCGACCAGAACACCGTGTGGCAGGCTGATGGCACCGTACTGACTCCGGATCACCCGCTGACCCTCAGCTGGAATAACGGTCAGGGCCTGACCTTCAGCAAGACCATCTCCATTGATGATGAATACATGTTCACGATCAGGCAGTCGGTAAAAAACGAGAGCGGCGCGCCGGTCACCCTGCATCCTTATGGTCTGGTGGCCCGCACTTTCGATCTCGAAGCCACCCGCACCTATCTCCTGCATGAAGGCCCGATTGGCGTTTATGACAACCGCCTCGCTGAGGACAGTCTGAAAGATCTGGCCGAGGACGGCATCCTGACCCGCTCCACCACTGGCGGCTGGTTCGGCTTTACCGATAAATACTGGCTGGTCGCGCTGGTACCGGATCAGACCGCCAAACTGGCGACCCGCGTTTTCAATGCCCGTCAGGTTGCCGATAACCGCTTCCAGCTTGATTTCATGGGCGAGCCGGTCACTGTGGCCGCTGGCGAGAACACCGAAGTCACGACCCGTCTGTTCTCTGGCGCCAAGGAAGTGCGCGTACTGGAAGCTTACCGCGATGAACTCAGCCTGCCGCGCTTTGACTACGCCATCGATTTCGGCTGGTTCTATTTCCTGACCAAGCCTTACTTCCACGCCCTCGACATGATGGCGGGTTGGTTCGGCAAGATGGGGGCCGTCGGCAATTTTGGCCTCGCCATTCTGGCTTTCACCGTTCTCATTAAGCTGGCGCTGTTTCCGCTGGCCGACAAATCCTATCACTCCATGGCCAAGATGAAGGCCCTGACCCCCAAAATGACCGAGCTGCGCGAAACCTACAAGGATGACCAGCAGCGCCTCTCACAGGAAATGATGGCACTCTACAAACGTGAGGGCATCAATCCGCTCTCGGGCTGCTGGCCGGTGCTGATCCAGATTCCTATTTTCTTTGCGCTCTACAAGGTGCTGTACGTTTCCATTGAAATGCGCCATGCCCCTTTCTATGGCTGGATCCATGATCTCTCCGCTGCCGACCCCAGCAACATCTTCACCCTGTTCGGCCTGATTGAGCAGGTACCGTTCGGGCTGCATCTCGGCTTCTTCCCGATAGCCATGGCCGTTTCAATGTGGCTGCAGATGAAGATGAACCCGCCGCCGACAGATCAAACCCAGCGCATTGTCTTCGGCCTGATGCCGTGGGTCTTCATGTTTTCGATGTCCCAGTTCCCGGTGGGTCTGGTCATGTACTGGACGTGGAGCAATCTGCTCTCGATCGTGCAGCAATACGTCATCATGCGCCGTCTGCACGTAAAGGTCTTTGACTGAAATGACCGGAAACATCACCCATGAAATCATTCCGGCTGACGACGAACGGCTGAAGGCCTGGGGCACCAGGCTGTTCGCCCGGGAATGTATTTTCACAGCGGGTGCCACCAATGAAGGGGCCCTGCCTCTCCCGGGCTTGCCGGAAGTTGCCTTTGCCGGACGCTCCAATGTCGGCAAGAGCAGTCTTGTCAATGCGCTGACCGGTCGCAAGACGCTGGCCCGCGTCTCCCACACGCCGGGCCGCACCCAGCAGCTCAACTTTTTTGATCTGGGCGGCTTTATCAGTCTGGTTGATTTACCGGGCTATGGCTATGCCGCCGTCGGCAAAAAGCAGAAGCTCAACTGGGAAGCGCTGATTCACAGCTATCTCAAAGGCCGGGCTACGCTGCGCCGCGTTTGTGTGCTGATTGACAGCCGCCACGGCCTCAAGCCGGTTGATACCGAGATTTTCGAACTGCTCAACGATTCCGCCGTGCCCTTCCAGATCGTCCTCACCAAAACCGACGAGCTGCGGGCGGGAGAACTGGAAGCCCGCATCGCCGATATGACTCCCAAACTCAAGAAGCATCCGGCCGCCTTCCCCGGCATCGCCGCCACCTCGGCCAAGAACGGTTTTGGCATTGAGTATCTGCGAGCCTCGATTGCCGCCCTCACCACCCCGCCGCCGGAATTTGCGGCGTAAGACTGTACCCGCCTTCTTGACGCTGACCTGAGCAATGTTACTCTGCTCAAACCGTTCCGCGTGGGAGCATGTATGCGTAAATTCCTGATGATTCTTCTGCTGCTGCCCTATCTCGCCATCGGCCTCTGGAACGGTATTGTGGTCGGGTTCGACCGGCATGAAACCGGCTTTGTCCTCTGGCTGCTCAGCAACATGCCGCCCAACACAATAGACGGAACGGCCCGCCCCGGCCCCATGAACACCGTCATGATTACCGGTCGGCTTGAAGCGGATCAACCTCCGGCGAGTACCTCCCGATCAACACGGCTGCGCAATTGTGTTGGGCTGGTTGAGGACATTCCCGAGATATGGGAAAAGCCCGTCGTTCATATGGGCCACAATCTACGCATCGGCGACTGGCTGATTGATGAGCGCTACCTGCAGAATCCCAACATCCCGCAAGATGTACGCACCGCTCCATACTATGATGACCAGTGTCCCGCTCAAGGCTGCACCGTCATCTCCCGCTGCATCCTGCCCGAAGCCGTCACCATTATCGGGGACAGCGGGAAAACGACGGACGGCCAACCGCGCATCGTTCTTCCTGACCAGCCCTATCTGGCCTATCCGTTTCTCCTCAAGGGAGTCCTGACCCCTTCGACTTTTGCCCCTCTGTTTGTTGAGGGCATGATGAACCGAGGCGAGCTTCTGCTGGAACGGGCCGGACTGCAGGCCCTGCTCGGATTTGCCCTCTTCGTCCTTGCTGTCTTGCCTAGAACCCGTAACAATCCCCTCCCCGCACCACAACTCAGTCTGTTCTGTCTGGGTGTGCTGGTGGGACTGCCCTTCATTCCCTACGGACTCTATCAGGTTTTATCCAATGCCAGTGCCTTCAGCTCCGGCATGATCGCCTATATCGTGCTGTTTGTCGTGGTGATTGGCCTGCCGGGTCGCCTCGCCAAAGCGATCAGCACCGCCGCCACCCTTGCCGGTGATCCTGCCTATCAGGCGTCACTCAGAAAGGTTGTCGGATTTCTTGGCCAGAGTCCGCCGCGAAACCCGACTCCTCTACCCCCGCCCGGTTCAGGCACGACCACACACCCGCCCAAGCCCGACCTGCCCGGCTCTACCTTCTGGATTGACAAGAAACGCTAACCGGCTTCGACCAGCATCCAGCGCGATTTCCCAGCATGTTTGGCCTGATACATGGCCTTGTCGGCCATTTCGAGCAGCGCGGCGGCGTGGAGCGATTTCCCGGTGGGCTGCAGAGCCACACCGACTGAAACACCAAGCGGCGTTTCCAGTCCGGCTGAAAGATCCTGCAGCTCCTTGCCGATGGCAACCAGACGGGCCGCCATGGTCTCGGCTTCGCTTTTGCTGAGGCCATCCATCCACAGGACAAATTCATCGCCGCCGAGGCGTCCGGCCAGATCATCCTTGCGGGCGCAACTCTGCAGAATCTCGGCCACCCGCTTGATGGCCGCATCGCCGCGCTGGTGGCCGTGGGTATCGTTGACCGCCTTGAAGTTGTCGAGATCAATATAGAACAGCACCGAGTTGCGGGCCGGGTGATAAGTCCGCTGGGCCAGATGCTCCATGAAAGTGCGGCGGTTCAGCAGTCTGGTCAGACCATCGCATTCTGACAGAACGCGCAGCTGCTCCTGATAGTCGAATTGGGAAATGGCAATACCGAGATGATCGGCGACTTCCATCAGCAGGGTCTGATCCACCTCATGCCAAGGCTCCCCTTTATCGGTCGGACGCCAAACCCAGATCACACCAGTCAGATCGGGACCGTGGACCGTCGTTGCCGCCATCACTATAGAGCTGGCAGAGATTTCCTGCTGCAGGGTGCGGCCTGCCTGTTTCAGCTTGCGGTTATAATTGTTGACGACCTCGGGAGGAGCCGCGCCGGATTCTGCCGCCAGCACAAACTCACCCTGCGGGTCAACGGTATAGATGCGGCACCCGGCAGCTTCCAGCGAAGTAGAAATTTCTGTCGCCGCCGTCTGCAGCGCACTTCTGGCTTCCTGGGCATCCCGCAGACTGCGGACAAACTGGGCAACCAGACGATCGCGACGCTGCACCCGGGCCAGTTCAGCCTGACGCTGGGCATATTCGGTAATGTCCCGACAGATACCGCGCACGCCCCGCAGCTCACCGGATTTTGTCAGCAGCGGGCGAGCAGAAATCTGCACCTTGGCCACGCCGCCATCGGCACGGCGCATACTGGTTTCTTTCTTGTCATACCCGTCTTCACTCTCGAAATAGTTGACCACTTCGAGCGGCTGGCGGATGATGAAATCGCGGGCCTTTTTGCCGAGCAGGTCTTCAGGTTTGTATCCCAGCACCTTGCTGCCCGCGATATAGCTGAAGGTTCCGTCCGCCCGGGTTTCCCACGCCAGATCCGTGGTCAATTCCACCAGATCGCGGAAACGGTCGCGGCTGTCGGTCAGCACTTCCTGCAGACTGCGCTCCAGCGTGACATTGCGGCCCAGCAGCAACAGGATAGTGCCCTCCACCGGAACCGCCGTCCATTCCACCGTCATCACGCCACCGTCACCGGGAATACGCACCATCAACGGCGAACGGGTGCCGCGTTCCTGCACCTGCTTCAGCCACGGCTCGGCATCCTTCCACCACAGACGGGCGTTCTCGACCATGGGTTGAGCGGCGACGTTCTGGGTGTCAATCGCAATGCCTTTGACCAGAATGGCCGGGCCCGGATAGGAAGAAAGCAAAAGCCGGGCAAGTTCCAGCCCGCCCGCCCGGTCAGCCGGTTCGGCGCTGTTCAGGGGAATGGCATCTGATCCTGACAAAATAGAACTCTCCTCACCCTACAAGGTAGCTAGAAAGGAATGACCGAATGGTTAAATCTTGAATTTTTTAGCCATTTTGCATTGGAGGATTGGCCAAGTCCGGTTATGCTGAGCCCATGATGACTGATCTTCCCCAGAAAATTGCTGCCGTATGGGCAGATAAGGACTCTCTGACCCCCGCCACCACGGGCCCCGCCCGCGACGCCGTTGAGGCCGCGTTGAGCGGGCTGGACTCCGGCCAGTTGCGGATCGCTGAAAAGCGGGACGGCGTCTGGCAGGTCAATAGCTGGCTCAAACAGGCCGTATTGCTGTCCTTCCGCCTCAATGACAACCGGATGATCTCCGGCGGTTACGACAAGGTACCCCTCAAATGGGAAAGCTGGAGCGAAGCTGATTTCAAGGCAGCGGGTTTCCGCGCTGTGCCGGGTGCCATTGTCCGCCGGGGGGCCTATGTAGCCCCCAACTGCGTGCTGATGCCCAGCTTCATCAATATCGGCGCCCGCGTCGGCAGCGGGACCATGGTTGATACCTGGTCCACCATCGGCTCTTGCGCTCAGGTGGGAGCCAACTGCCATATCTCGGGCGGGGTGGGCATTGGCGGCGTGCTGGAGCCGCTGCAGGCCGGCCCGGTCATCATTGAAGATAACGTTTTCATCGGGGCCCGCAGTGAAGTGGCGGAAGGCGTAGTGGTGGAAACCGGCGCGGTGCTGTCGATGGGCGTTTTCCTCGGCGCTTCCACCAAAATCGTCAACCGGGCAACGGGAGAAATCATCATGGGCCGCGTCCCCGCTTATAGTGTGGTCGTCCCCGGCACCTGCCCCAAACCAATGGCCCGGCGCTGGCCTGCGCGGTTATCGTGAAACAGGTAGACGAGAAAACCCGCGCCAAAACCGGCGTCAATGAGCTGCTCAGAGACTGAAATGACCATCGACCCCATCCAGCTGACCCAAAATCTCGTGCGCTGCAAAAGCGTAACTCCGGCTGAAGCAGGTACCCTGACCCTGCTGGACTCCGTGCTGACGCCACTGGGTTTTGCCTGTGAACGCCATACCTTTGAAGCGCCGGGCACTGTCCCGGTTGAAAATCTCTACGCCACCATCGGCAGCGGAGAACCGCATATCCTGTTTGCCGGTCATGTTGATGTCGTGCCGGTAGGCGATGAGGCAAGCTGGACCCACCCGCCTTTCTCGGCTGAAATCGTTGACGGGGTCATGTATGGCCGGGGCACCGCCGACATGAAATCCGGCGTTGCCGCCTTTGTCGCCGCCGCCGCCCGCCTGCTTGCGGAAGGTTTGCCCCAAGGCAAAATCAGCCTGCTGATTACCTGCGACGAAGAAGCGGTGGCGATCAACGGCACCAATCCGCTGGTCAAACTGCTGATTGAGCGCGGCGAGAAGTTTGATTGCTGCATCGTCGGTGAACCCAGCAGCTACGAAGTCTTCGGCGACATGATAAAAATTGGTCGCCGCGGCAGCCTGAACGGGCGGCTGACCCTGTACGGAAAGCAAGGCCATTCAGCCTATCCGCACCGGGCCGACAACCCCATTCCCCGTCTGCTTGCCACCCTGACCGAGATCAATGCCGACCAGCTGGATGAAGGCACCAGGAATTTTCAGCCCTCCCATCTGGAAATTACCACCATTGATGTCGACAATCCGGCGGCCAATGTCATTCCGGCCAAGGCTCACGCTACTTTCAATGTCCGCTTCAACGACACCTATAGCGGCGAGACGCTGGCCGAGCGGCTGGCCCATATCTGCCGCCGCTGCGCCGGGAAGCATGATCTGCGCTTTGAATACGGAGCCGAGCCCTTCATCACCAGCCCCGGCCCCCTGACCGACGCCGCCATTGCCGCCCTGCGCAAAGTGGCTGGCTGCGTTCCTGAACTTTCAACCACTGGCGGCACCTCGGATGCCCGCTTCATTGCCCCTTACTGTCCGGTCATCGAACTGGGTCTGGTTGGCCGCACCATCCATCAGGTTGACGAGCGGGTGCCGGTAAGCGAAATCACGCAACTGACCGAAGTGTATCACGCCATGCTGGGAGAATTCTTCGGTGCTGCCCAGCCTGTCTGAAGCTCTCGCTGCCCTGTACGGCGTGCTGCGGCTCGCCCGCTTCGACCTGAGTGGCATCCGCTGGATAGACCCCTCCCCTGCTGCGGCCCGCTGCTCTTTCATCGTGCTGCTTCCCCTGACGCTGGTCTGGCTGCTGCAAACCTACATGCTGCGCGGAACCATTGACGAAACCCAGCTGCTGAGCGCCTGGGCAGCCTACCCGCTCACCGTCCTCAACAAGCTGGTCAGCGTCCTCTTCTTCTATCTGGTGCTTGACAGTCTGCTGAGAAAAACCGGGGGCCGGGATCATTTTCCGCTCTATGTCAGCGCCCAGAACTGGGCGTCCTTGCCGGTGGCCCTGATCGTGCTGCTGCTGAATGTCGTCTGGATGGTGGTCGGAATCAGCGAAAACATGCTGATGTGGATGGCCGTCATCCTGCAGACAGTCATCATTGTCTACAGCTGGGTTCTGACCGTCGCCAGCTTGCGACTGTCGCATCTTGTAGCGTTTGCCATCTGTGTGCTGGAGATCCTCTCCGGCCTGCTGGTTGATATTATCATGCGCATTGTCCTGCAGGCGACATACAGCTCATGATCCGACTTGCACCCGCCCTCAGGATGCTCGCTGAACTTCTGCTGTTCCGACGCGACCCGCTGCGGCATCTGGAAGGCAGCTGGGCCACAGCGCGGCGCTCCTTTCTGCTCTGGCCGCTGGCCCTGCCTGCTGCCATAGCTGCCACCTATATTTCCGAACGGCCTTTCATCGCCTATTTTGCGGTGCAGATCGATCACTACGTGCTGCTACGCTCGCTTGGCTGGCTGGTCGGGATGCAGGCCGGGTTCCTGTTCGCCTATTTTGTCAGCCGGTTCGAAAACCTGCAGGGCCGCTTTGCCCTGTTCATCGAGAGTCAGAACTGGATTCTGCTGGCCTCCAGCCTGATTGCCTTCTCGCTCAATTTTTCTACCCGCAACACCATTTTCCCGAGGGAAGAGGTGATAAACATGGCCATCGCCCAATATGTGATCGGCCTGATCTATCTGTGGTATGCCACCTGGCGGGCGCTGGGCGGTAATCCTTTTTATGCAGCAGGCATTGTGGTTGCCCTCATCATGCCACCGGTCTTCTGCGCGGATGTGGCGGGCACTCTGCTGTACGGCCAAGCCCGCCCGTTCTACGACCCCACCATCCCCCCTTGGCTGCCTTAGGAGAGTCTGTCATCAGAACTCAACCCGCATGAAATACAGCCCGTCCGGCGGCGCGGTGGGGCCGCCTTGGCTGCGGTCGCGGGCGTTCAGGGCTGCGGTCACGTCATCCGCCGTCCATTTGCCCTGCCCGACCAGCGCCAGCGTGCCCACCATATTGCGAACCTGATGATGGAGGAAGGAACGGGCGCGGGCAGTAATATGTACTTCGTTGCCCAGCCGCTGCACCGACAGTTCATCCAGCGTCCGCAGCGGTGACTTGGCCTGACATTCGCTGGCGCGGAAACTGGTGAAATCGTGATGACCGACCAGCCGGTCAGCTCCGGCCTGCATCCACGTCACATCCAGCGGGGCCGCCACATGCCAGACCCGTCCGGCCTCCAGCGCCGCCGGACTGCGGCGGTTGAGAATGCGATACAGATAGGTGCGCTCTTTGGCACTGCGTCTCGCATTAAAAGTTTCATCGACGGCTTCGGCCTCAATGATGCTGACCGGGTGGGGTTTCAGGAAATAATTGAGCCCGTCCCGCACGGCACGCGCATCGCGGGGCGCGGTCAGATCGAAATGTGCGACCTGCCCACGAGCATGGACACCGGAATCCGTGCGGCCTGACGCCTGCACCCGCACCACCTCGGCCGAAAACTTTTCAATCGCTTCTTCTACCAGCTGCTGCACCGAAAAGCCGTTCTCCTGACGCTGCCAGCCGACGAACGGAGTTCCATCATACTCTATGGTGATTTTCCAGCGCATCATGCCGCAACAAGACGGGTTCCGGCGGACAGGTGCAGCCCGCGCAGACAGGCCGCGCCATCAACCGGCCCGCGCCCGGGGCGCTGCACCAGCGTGAGGCGCAGGGCATCCTCACCACAGGCAATGGTGAAATCATCATCCAGCAGCAGACCGGGCGGCCCTTTTTTATGGACGACTTCAGCGGCCAGCACTTTCAGCACTTCCCCGGCCAGATCAAACTCGGCAACCGGCCACGGAATGAAGGCCCGCACCTTGCGTTCCAGTTCAGCCGCTGGCAGCGCCCAGTTCAGGCGGGCTTCCGGCTTTTTGAGCTTCTGGGCATAGGTCACGCCTTCATCCGGTTGCGGCAGGGCGGCCAGTTTTCCGGCGGCAATGGCGTCGAGATTTTCCATCAAGAGTTTAGCGGCCAGTTTGGCCATGCTTTCGAACAGGTCGGAAGACGTGGTAGTGGGGCTGATAGGCAGAGTGGCGCGGGCATAGACCGGGCCGGTATCAAGCCCGGCATCCATTTTCATCAGACAAATACCGGTTTCAGTGTCTCCGGCTTCAATCACGCGCTGGATGGGGGCGGCCCCGCGCCAGCGCGGCAACAGCGAGCCATGCAGGTTAAGACAGCCCGCCTTCGGCGCATCCAGTATCGGCTGCGGCAGGATCAGGCCGTAAGCCGCCACCACCGCCAGATCAAGATTGAGGGCGGCGAACCGTTCCTGTTCAACCGGATCACGCAGGGTCTTGGGAGTGTAAACCGGAATATGATGACATTCGGCCAGTTCCTGCACCGGCGAAGGCTGCAGCTGATGCCCGCGTCCGCGTGGCCGGGGCGGCTGGCTGTAAACGGCCACCACCTGATGCGGACTGGCAATCAAGGCGGCAAGAGCCGGAACGGCAAAATCCGGCGTCCCCATGAAGGCAATCCGCAACGACATCTGGTGTTATCCCTGAAGACGACGCAGTTTCTGGAGTTTACGCAGAATCATGTCGCGCTTCATGCGTGAGACATGATCGATGAAGAGGACACCGTTGAGATGATCCATTTCGTGCTGAACGCAGGTGGCGAGCAAACCGGTGGCTTGCATCTCTGCTTCCTGCCCGGTAGGTGACTGGTAGCGCACCCGGACCGAGGCGGGGCGGCGCACCTCGGCAAACTGCTCCGGCAATGACAGGCAGCCTTCGTTATACACCGAGGTTTCCTCGGCAGCCCAGATGATCTCGGGATTGATCAGACAATGAGGCTGGCGCGGCTGGCCTTCTTCGGCCACATCCACCACCAGCATACGATCAAGGATGCCGACCTGCGGGGCGGCAAGGCCGATGCCCGGCGCCTCATACATGGTTTCCAGCATGTTCTCGGCCCGCTGTTTAAGCGCCGCGTCAAACAGGGTGACAGGCGCGCACGTCTCGCGCAGGCGGGAGTCAGGAACGATCAGAATATCAAGATGCGACATGGATCCAGTTTACGTATTTTTATCCCAAAGGTCAACCATGAAGCCTTATTTTCCTTTACTTTCAGGCCTCAAGCACATTTACAGGCCCCGCCGCAGCCGGTTTTTCCCTCAATCCGGCCCTTGATCAGCTCGCCCAGATTGACCTCGGGGCGGGCCCCGAAATGGCTGATAACTTCGGCAGCACAGATGGAAGCAATGCGGCCGGAGGTGGCTGCGTCCAGCCCCTGCGTATAGCCATAGAGGAAACCGCCAGCATAGGCATCGCCAGCCCCGGTGGTATCGATCACCTTCACACCCGGTTCGGCAGCCACCTGCACGGTTTCATCCTTGAGGCGGATATGGGCCCCTGCCGCGCCTTTGGTCAGCACCGCCACCTTGCAATGGGCATCCACCTGACGGGCAGCTTCTTCAAAGCTGTCAACCTGATAGAGAGCCTTGATCTCTTCCTCATTGGCAAACAGGATGTCCACCCCCTCCTTGAGCAGCTGCAGGAAATCAGCGCGGTGGAAGTTGACGCAGAACACTGCCGACAGGGTCAGTGCCACTTCAACGCCCGCTGCTTTGGCGATTTTTACCGCTGCTCGGAAAGCTTCCTTGGAGTGCGGTTTGTCAAACAGATAACCTTCCAGCAGAAGAACCTTGGCGCTTTCAATCATGGAAGCCGACAGATCAGCCGGGCCGAAATTGACGTTGCAGCCGAGTGAGGTATTCATGGTGCGCTCGCCATCCGGAGTGACTGCAATCAGGCAGCGACCAGTAGGCTCTGCCGTATCACGAGCCGTTTCGGCAAACGCGACGCCCTGCGCTTTAAGGTCATGAGCAAAAACCGCACCCAGTTCATCAGCCGCAACCCGGCCAATAAAGCCGCCTTTGCCGCCAAGGGAGGCCAGCACGGCAATGCTGTTGGCTCCGGAGCCGCCGGAAGTCTCGTGCGCCGGAGGCAGATCGTTATAAATGGCTTCCGCCTGCGCTGCATCGACCAGACGCATGCCGCCTTTGGCCGGACCATGCCTGGTAACAAAGCTGTCTTCTACTTTGGCCTGCACATCCACCAGCGCATTGCCTACACACACTACATCAAACTGCCTGACCGTCATGTTCTGTCTCCTTGCATCGCGGCAACAGGGGTATAGACTGGGCTGCCAACACGCAAGGATATTTTCCTGACATGAGCGAGCTGCTGACTGATTTCCATCTGGCCCTGCAGGCCCTGCGCCTGCGCTTCAGTCTTGTCATCATGGCCGTCAGCCTGCTGGGCACGGCCTTGCTGCTGGGCGCTCTGGTCTGGCTGACCAGCTGGCTGTTTGTCCATTCCGGAATGTTCGGTGTTTTTGAGCCCACCGACGGCGGCTGGCGGAACTGGCTGAGCGGCGGTTTTGGCGCCTTCATGATGATCGTGATCGGCTTTTTCATCTATCCCGGCCTTGCCACTGCCGTTGCCTGCCTGTTCGTCGAGCCTCTGGCTGACCGCCTTGAGCGGCAAAACTATCCCGACCTGCCCCCGGCCCATGAAGTCCCCACCCTCGATCAGGTCAGAAGCTTCGGACAGGCCATCATGCGGGCGCTTTCGCTTAACCTGCTGGCCTTGCCCTTCTATTTCATTCCCGTCGTTAACCTGATTGTCTATGCGCTGGTCAACGGGCGGTTGCTGGTGCGGGAATACTTCTTTGCCATAACCCTGCGCCATTTGTCGCTGAACGATGCTAATGAGCTATATATAATTGAAAAGAAACGACTTTTTATGGCAGGGCTGCTGCTGGCCGGGCTTTTTGTCATTCCGGTTGTCAATATTCTGGCCCCGATTGTTGCAACTTCCCTTTTGATTCATCGGCTTGCCAGAAAAAGCGATTCGGCTCTGCGTCAAAAGCTTGCGCTCGCCCCTGCAAAAGTGCTACTGACTTCAAGGTCGGTGCCCGAGGATGACGGCACCCCGCCACCCCAGCTTTGAAATGAGGACAGCTGATGTTTCGTCGCAACAATCCCGTGAGTGGGCTCCAGACTTCTGATACTACCGCCCCGCAGACCATGACCGAACTGCCGCTGCGCCCGTCGCAGTCTGCTCCGGTCGCACAGCCGCAGACTGCCGCTACCGTTCAGCCGCTGGCCCCGCGCCCCGCGATGGCCGCTCCGGCCGCTGCCCCCGGCAAGGCTGCTGATCTGCCCAACAGCCGCTTCGGTGGTATCCCCGGTGTATTGCCGCGTCGGGTCGGCGCGCCCGGTGAAGCAGCTCCCGCTGCCGGCGCCGAGCAGCCCGGTCTGCGCAAGCTGATCGTTGGCCGCGAAATCTCGATGTCGGGCGACATCACCGCCTGCGACATCCTGATGGTCGAAGGCAATATTGAAGCTACCCTGCGCGACGGCAAGCATCTCGAAATCACTGAAGACGGTCATTTCAAGGGCTCGGCTGAAGTTGACGAGGCTGACATCGCCGGCAAGTTCGAAGGCACCCTCACCGTCCGTGGCCGCCTCAAGCTGCGCGCCACTGGCCGCATTGAAGGCACCATCAGCTATGGCGAGATTGAAGTTGAAGCCGGTGGCCGTCTGGTCGGCGAACTGAAGATCCTCTCGGCAACCGCCCAGAAGAAGCATGAAAACCAAGCTTCGGCTCGGGTGGTAGCAGGTGCGGAAGGCTGAGAATCTCCTTTCCCCGCTAACGCCGGTTTTTCATATCCCGGCGCCTATCCATACACAGCTGAAACAGGTGGCACAGTCCTGGACGGTGTCACCTGTTTCTTTGTGGTGTCGCTGGCAGCGGGTGCGCCCGGAATGGCCCGAGCATCCTTTTAATCCCGCCTTTGTACTCACCCTCAGCCTGATCCTGTTTGGCATTGCCGCCAGTATTCTGGGGCTGGCTGGCGTGCTGACTCCACTGCCGCCAACACCAGCGGAACCTCCTGTATTGTCCTCCATTGCGCCTCCTGCCCCTGAAGCCATCGACAATCAGCCGCTTGAAGGTCTGGGCAGTGATGCCGTACGCAAACAGTTTGGCGCTCCGGCCCTGATCCGCCATGAGCCGCCCGCCGAAATCTGGCAGTATCGCAGCACAACCTGTGTGCTTGATCTTTTCCTCTACCCCGCAGCAAGCGGACGCAGCGTGCGTCATGCCGAAATCCGCGCCCGGCAGGACGAACCAACCGCGCCCGAATTCCAGCCACTCTGCCTGAAGAGCCTACGGACGGCCGCGCACAACTGATCCCAGCAAGAGCAATCCCGCTGCCGCCACCACAATCGCGGGCCCGGCGGGCAGATCGCAGACGTAAGACAATGCCAACCCGCCCAGACCTGAAGCCATCCAGCAGAGAGCGGCACCAACAGCCATCTGTTCAGGTGTGCTGGCAAAGCGGCGGGCAGTGGCAGCTGGTATCAGCAGCAAGGCCGTCAGCAGCAAGACGCCAACCAGTTGAATGCCGAGTGCAATCACGCAAGCCAGCAGCACCAGCAGCAGGCTTTCCAGTTGTCTGACCGGCAGACCTTCAACCGTTGCCAGATCGGGCGCGATGACCGTGGCCAGAAACTTCTTCCACAGCAGCGCCAGCAGGGTCAGCACCAGCAGGGACGCTGCCGCCATACCCGCCAACTCGTTCCAGCTGATCGCCAGAATATCCCCGAACAGATAGCCCATCAGATCAACCCGCACCCCCGGCATCCGGCTGAGGGCAATCAGCCCCAGCGCCAGCGCGGTCGGACTGAGGACGCCGAGCAAAGTATCACTGGCCATCTGACGGCGGTTGAGCCGGGCCAGCAACAAGGCAATCATCACGCTGCCCAAGAGGATTCCCAAAGCCACCGGCAGCTTGAGCGCCAGCGATAACGCAATACCGAGCAGGGCCGCATGAGCCAGCGTATCGCCAAAGAAAGCCATCCGCCGCCACACCACCAGACAGCCGACCGGCCCCGCCACCACAGCCAGCAGCAGCACCCCGAGCAAGGCCCGGATGAAGAATTCCGGCAGTTCAAACATGGTGATGATGCTCCGGGTGATTGCAGGCAATGGCGCCGTCATGGGTGTGATCGTGGTGATGCTGGTAGAGCGCAAAGGCCGCCATGGAGCTGCCAAACATTGCCACATAAGCAGGATCACTCCGCACCGCTTCCGGATGGCCCTGACAGCAGATATGGCCGTTAAGGCAAACCACACGGTCGGTCTTGGCCATGACCAAATGCAGATCATGCGATACCAGCACGCCGCAGCCGGTATCCCGCCGCAATGTTTCAATCAGATCATAAAGGGCCGCCTCGGCATGAACATCAAGACCCTGCGCTGGTTCATCCAGCACCAGCAGCGACGGTGCGTTGAGAAGGGCACGAGCCAGCAGAATGCGCTGCAGCTCACCGCCCGAGAGTCCGGCCAGCGGACGGGATGCCAGCGCCGCTGTGCCGGTCGCCGCCAGCACGTCCGCCACCCGGCTCTTGTTGGCCTGTGGCCACAGGGCCAGAAACCGCCCCGCCGTCAGCGGCAGCAGCGGATCAATTTCCAGTTTCTGCGGCACATAACCGATCTTCAGGGCGGCAGCACGGACAACCGTTCCCCCTGATGGCAGATCAAGCCCGAGCAGGGTGCGAATGAGCGTGGTTTTCCCCGCGCCGTTAGGGCCGATGATGCTGACAATCTCGCCCGCGTTCACGGTCAGACTGACCTCCCGCAACACCGGCTTGCCGCCGCGCTGTACGTTCAGCTTCTCCGCTGTAATCAGCATGCCCGCGCCCCCTCTTGCATTATGTTATAATGTAACATAGTGTGCCTTGTCTTTTTCCACAAGGCAAGGAGCAATCATGCGTTTTGTACCATTTTTCCTGACTTTCCTGCTTCCGCTCACCGCTCAGGCCGAAGCCCCCCGCGTTATGGCTTCCATT
>CAYSDE010000006.1:0-31587 GCA_964429685.1 uncultured Pseudobdellovibrionaceae bacterium | reverse complement strand
GGTGGTTGCAATGGTCGACTGAATGTACTCAAACCGGCTCTGGATGGCGCCCAGATTGGCTTGAGCGGTGTTGACGCTGTTGATCGCACTGTCAAGCCGCGCACTCGCCGTTGCCGCCGAGGTGGCATCAGCGATGCTCAGGCCGTCAAGGCCGAGAGCTGCCGCAGTAGCCGATGCGAAGTTGACATTGACCTGATCGGTGGAGCTGTCTGAAACCTGGAAGGCCAGACTTACGCCGCCGCCAGCACCCACGTCAAACCGGTAGGCTTGGCTGGAGCTGTTGCCACGGTCAAACACCGGGTTGCTGGTACCGGCGTTGGTCGTCGGACCGGCGCCCATATCAAGGTAAACCCGGAGGCCGTTACCAAAGGTGGTTACGCCATAAGCACCGGCAGTTCCTTCGTTACCGACAACCTGAAGGTCAGATGCATTAGCTGTCCAGGTGTTGGCACCGTCGGTGAGCAGGAAGAAGCCTGTACCACGACGTTCATCCGTACCGCTGGCATATCCGGCTGCACCCGTGGCGGTTTCGTCGCCCGTGGAGACATACTGGAAGGTGTAAGTGCCAGCTTCGGTAGCCGCACCAGCCTGCACCGGAACGGTCAAGCCGCCCTGCGCCACACCAAGGGTATTGGTGGAGATGTCGCCGGTAAAGCCGTTATCAACCGTACCGTCGGTGTTAACGCCAGTGAAGTTGGCTCCAGCCAGCAGGGTACGCAGACCATTCTCAACGCGGGAACGGACGTCCTCAGTGTAGTTGGTGCCGATGGCCGTCGCGCCCACGACCAGCCCGATGGAATTGGCTGAGTTGGACGTGCTGGTCAGGGTAACGGCATCACCCACAGCTTGGTTGTTCGAGTCAACCCGACCGATGAAGGTCTGGTTGCCAACCTTCATGGAGATCTGGAAGGCCGGGCCGGAGACGGTAACGGTGACGTCGCTCACGCTGCCGTGAACGAAGCCAGTGTTGATGGTGTTGTTATCCGTCGGGTTGGCAGAGGTACCATAGGAAATCGAGCTGCCATCAAAGAAGTCATTGGTACCAGTGATCAGGCTGGAGATATTGTCAGTCAGATCGCTGAGGTTGGAAGTGCTGCCGGTCGTAACAGCTGCAACCGCAGTGGCACCGCCGCCGAGGAACTGGCCGCCGCCACCATTCAGCAGGTTCACAGAACCGAAACGGGTCTGCTGGGCTGTGCTGGTGATCTGGGTGCGCAGGTTGTCAAATTCCTGCTGGGCATACAGGCGTTCAGCAGTACCCAAAGTGCCGTTGATGACCTGTGTGGACAGGACCTTCATACGGGAAAGCATGTTGCCGATGTTGTCATAGGCACCATTAGCCACCTGCAGGAGGGAAGCACCCTGCGAAGCGTTGCGACCTGCCTGCTCGAGCGACACGATGGAAGCGCGCAGCTTGTTGCTGATGGCAAGGGACGAAGCGTCGTCCGACGGCTTGACGATACGGCTACCCGAGGACATCTTGGCGATGGACGCGGCGGCCATATTACTATTGTTGGTGAGATTACGTTGCGCGGTAAGCGCAGCGGTATTGGTAGTTACGGACAGCATAGCTGTTTCCTTTCGCTACTTGCGTGGAACGGCCCCATTCTGGTGCCGCTGCCTCTTCCTGAGGCGAATGGGGCAGAGAGAATCCCCACCACCATTAATGCTATACGTTACACCGGAAGTCATTAAGAAAAAGTTTACGTCGGCAAAATCATTTAATGGCAAAAATGGCGACTCGACGCGGGTATCCGTCAGGATTTTCTGCGCTGGGGGCTCTTGGAACATTTATTCCCAGTGCGAATGAATTATATAAATTTGGATATTAATGTTATTGACATATCGTTTCACATTGTTCAATTATGTTCATATCGTATTTGATATTGTGGAGTCTGAAATGAAACTTTGTCCAGCTTGTCAGACCGGCTTGGAAAGCAGACAACTCAGATGCCCTTGCTGTGCTTTGGTGCTTGAAGGCAATTTCCGCTTTCCGCGCCTGTCTCGGCTGTCTTCGGCGCATCTGGCCTTGGCTGAAGAGTTCATTCTGGCGAGTGGCAATCTCAAGGACTTGGGTAGCAAGCTTGAAATCAGCTACCCGACCCTGCGTCGCCGGCTGGATGAACTGATTGCCGATCTGCGGCAATTGCGGGCCAAAGATGAGGCGGAAATCAAAACGATCCTCGAACGCATGGAGCGCAAGGACATATCTGTCGAGGAAGGCACCCGGTTGATCAAGGAAATCAACAATAACTTTTGATACTGATATGAAAGGATCAGCACCATGAATTCTTCACCAGACGAACGAATTTCACGTATGGCCGCTGCGGGGGTGCTGTCGCCGGATCAGGCGGCAGACCTGTTGCGGGCCGTCAATCCTGCTGGTGCGGTCAAAGGCTGTCCGCACCGCAGTCTGCCGGTCGGCCTGTTGGCGGGCGCTGTCCTGACCATTGCTGGAGCGGTTGCACTGTTCACGCTCGCCAGCGGCGATGGCAGCAGTGTTAGTACCATTCAGGATGTCAATCAAACCATCAACACCATGGAAGGAGTTGGAGTCATGAATCGCGGTCTGTCCAATGCTATCAGTTTTGTTCTGTTCGGTCTGCCGGTTGTGGTTGGTCTGCTGTACTTCGTTTCCGTCTATAACGGGATCGTCCACCATGAGGAGGGCGTTTACAACGCCTGGGCTGATGTCGAGAGTACCTACAAGCGTCGGGCCGATCTGGTTCCCAATCTTGTCAGTCTGGTCGAAAGCTACATGAAGCATGAACGCGAAACACTGACCGATGTAAAAGACCAGCGCAACGATATGGGTGAGGCCCTGAAAACACTGGTGGAACGCCAGCAGGCAGCCAGTGAAGCCCTGGCGGGCACAGCTCCCGAGAATGAGACGGCGTTGGCGGCCCTTGACCAGAGTCAGTCCCTGCTGATGCAGAGTCTGCGCGGGGTGGTGGCCACAGCTGAGGCTTATCCTGATTTGCGTTCGGCTGACCAGTTTCTTGCCCTGCAGGCCGAACTTGAGGGGACCGAGAACCGCATCAACATTGCCCGCATCCGCTTTAATGACGAAGTGCGCGGCTTTAACGAAGCCACCCGCCGCTTGCCCGGCAGTCTGGTCGCCGGAGTGGGCAATTTCCAGCGCAAGGCCTATTTTACAACCGCCGCCAGCGATGAACAGCCGGTGCAGGTCAGGATTGGCGGGCACAGCGCAGAATGAGTGGTATGTGAGATTTCAGACGGGGAGAGTAGCACCATGACTACGATATTCGTGAGCGAGCGGGACTATATAGCAGCAGAGCGTCTTTATGCAAAACCACGATGGGGCAGAATTGTTCTGGATGTATCAATTTTTTTGCTGGTGGGCGTGGCTATGGTGGTCGCGGTGGGGGTCAAGTGTGGGTATACCTCCTACGAACAGTCTGTGGCGGTGCTGAAGTTCCTGATTTTCTACATCGTTTTTCTTCCTGTGGCTCGCGTGGTCTTTCTGATCATAAAACATTTCAGACTACGGAAAGTTTATCGTGAGACGCCGATGCTTCATGCTGAGGCTAATCTGATTTGGTGCGAATCCGGACTGCAGGCAGAGAGCAAATACGGCACCTTGAAATTCAATTGGGACGAATTGCATGGATGGCGTGAGAATGCCAACTATCTTCTGCTTCTTATCTCGAAGTACCAATATTACATTCTTCCAAAGTTGGCCTTTTCGGCTGGTGAACTGGACGATCTGAAGCAGCATCTGCCAGCCAGCCTGAAGAAGTAAGGAAGGGAATGAACATGCAGCATCAAAAAGTCAGGATAGTAGCACTGGTGTTGCTGGGGATGGGATTGGTCATGTTGGTTGGAACACTTTTCCAGACCCGCTCCGGGCCGCCTCTCGTCCGCGTATGGGATGATGCTGCTTTGCTGACCTCGGCCCAACGCAAATCCATTACTCAGTATCATCAGGTTCTGTTGCGGGACTTCGATATTGATCTGGCGGTGTTGACGGTGCCGGGAGATGTGGATGTTGCCAGACTCGCTGCACAGGAATTTGCGGCCCGCAAGATTGGCGCCAACAGCCGGACTGGCCGGGGCCTGTTGCTGCTGGTGGCAAAGGACAGCAACAAGGTGCGGATTGAGGTTGCTGCAGCAGTGGAGCCGGTTTTTACCGATACCTTTGTTTCCTATGTCCAACAGCGGCAAATGGTGCCGTTTTTTCAGAGCGGGCGGGTGGCGGATGGGATTCTGGCGACAACGGAACTGATTTATAACCGTGCCGTTGCGGCCAGTCGCAATGAGGAATTCGATCCCCGGCAGTTGGAGGCTTTTTCTGCCGGGGGTGGCGCGCAGACCGCAGCCGGTATAGGGCGGGGATATAACCAAGAGGCACTGCAGCGGCAAACCGGGCAGGTGGGGGCAGGCGGGACGCCCCTACAGACGGTTGAGGCCTATCTGTCGGCCATGCGGAACCGTGACGGGCGATCCGATTTACCGATTTACTCGCAGGCCAGCCAGCAGATGATGGCGCGCTGGACGGTGACAGCCGGACAGATGGACAACATCGCCCGCACCTACCAGTCCTGCGGTGCGGCAGAGATACGGATGGTCAAATCCGATCGTGCGGTTGTGCGCTACCCGGTCGCCAGCCGTACCTGCTCGCCCTGGTTTCTGGTTCAAGAAGATGGGCGCTGGAAGCTCGACCTGACCATGATGCAGACTGCCATCCGTTTCAATCACCGGAATGAATGGCATTTTGAAGTGGGAGTCCATCATGCCTATCAGGCAGCATTTGCGGATTGGGTACTTGACCAGTACGGCTTTCCGCATGAGCGGACAGAATAGGGTATTGCCTGCTGATTCCCGTGGCAAGATATGTTACAATGGCCCCGCAGCATCAACTGGAATAGGGGTGGGAAATGAAGGCCATGGTGCAGACCGGGTGGTTGAAAGACGGTCAGTTTGATCTGTCATTTATTCTGGGAATCACCGGGCTGGCGTTTGCACTGGCGGGGACGGCGCTGGTGAGGCCGGATCTTTTTATGCCGCTGATGTTTGCCGACCTCTGGCTGCTCGGCTATCACCATGTGATTGCGACTTATACCAAGCTGGTTGGCTCTCGGAGTGACCGCAAGCAGAACGCTTTTCTGGTTTATGTCCTGCTGCCGCTGGTGCTGTTCTCGACCTTTGCTGTGGGGGTAGGGGCGGGGGTTATCGTCATCGTTACCGTCTATTTCTTCTGGCAGTGGTTCCACTATGCCCGTCAGAGCTGGGGGATTGCCCAACGCTACCGACGCAAGGCGGGCGGTTTGCCTTGGGATAACGAGCGGTTGTCGGAAGTAACCCTCTGGTCGGTGCCGGTCTGGGGCATTCTCAACCGCTGTCATCAGCAGTCCGGCCAGTTCCTGTTCATGGACATCTGGATGCCGCAGATACCGCTGGCCCTCGTCAACGCTGTCGGATTCGCCAGCGCGGCGCTGGTGGCATGGTGGGTGGTCACCCGCATCCAGGCTTTCCGGCGTGGTGAGCTGGCGCTGGGCCATACCCTTTTCATCGCCTCACATCTGCTGGTGTTTGCGGTTGGTTATGGCTTTATCGAGAATATCAATGTCGGCTGGCTGCTGGTCAATGTCTGGCACAATGCCCAGTATGTTACTTTCGTCTGGCTCTATAACCGGCAGCGTTTTGCGGAAGGGATCAAAGGCGATGCCCTGATTGTCTCTACCCTGTCGCAGCCCGGCTATCTGCGGGCAGCGGGCTATTATGTCTTCTGCATCCTGATTTCGACCGTCGTTTACAAAGCGATGTCCGGGGTGGCAGATATGGCTTTTGCCAACGAAACCGGCGTCCTCACGGTCAGTCAGTTCATGATCCTTTTCGCCATGACCCTTAATTTCCATCACTATGTGGTGGATGGAATTATCTGGAAGCGGAAACGGGAAACCGGTCTGCAGAAAGCATGATACCTCCCGCTTCCCGCCATATTCCGGGGCTCGACGGATTGCGCGGGCTGGCAGCGCTGCTGGTGGTACTGCGGCACCTTTACCATCTTGGCGGCTATGACCAGTTGGCATTACCGGAGTTCGTCGCCCGCTTCATGGCGAATGGCTGGGTAGGCGTTGATCTGTTCTTTGTGCTGTCCGGCTACCTGATTACCCGCTCGCTGTTTGCACGCCGGGGCGTGGTCTGGAAAACCTATCTGGCCAAGCGGCTGCTGCGTATCGTTCCCGCTTACTATACCGTGCTGCTGCTGGCGGTGGCCGGACTGTTTCCGTTCTATACAGTACCCGCGCCGGATGTTGTGGTTAGTACAGGCTATCATCTGCTCTTCCTGCAGGACTATCTACCCGCCAATCTGGTGGTGGCTTTCTGGTCGCTGGGGGTGGAAGAAAAATTCTATCTGCTGGCGCCGTTGCTGGTGCTGCTGACCCCGCGCGTGAAATCCGAAGTCAGGCAGTATCAGCTACTGACCGCTATTCTGCTGCTGGGGCCGTTGCTGCGTCTGCTGACATTCCTGCTGCTGGGGCCTTCCGCCAGTTATGCGGATTTCTTCGCGGTTTATCGCAGTCCTTTTCATGCCTGTATTGATGCGCTGCTCTGGGGCGTGTTGATTGCGCGGAGCGAGCAGTCGGGGCTGCGGCTTTCAGCGCGGCGGGCGCGTTTGGTGCTGTTGGCCGGTTTTGCTGCGCTGTTTTTCCTGATGGCCTCACTGCCGTTTCTCACCGACTTTGGCTGGTTCGAAACAGTACTCCAGCCAAGTCTGCTCGGGTTCATCATGGCGTTGCTGGTCGCTGGAGTGGTGTTCGGGGGGCACTCAGCTGTTCTGACCTCCGCCCCATTGCTGTGGGTTGGGCGGATTTCATACAGCCTGTATCTGGTTCATGTTCCGCTGCTGGGGCTGGCATTGGCCCTGTCGGCATACTGGTTCGGCGCGGCGGGCGTGCTGGCCCTGCTGCCGGTTTATCTGGGGCTGTCGCTGCTGGGGGCCCAGCTGCTTTACAGTCTGGTTGAACGGCCTTTTCTGCGTCTCAAGGACCGTCTGGTCTGACCGGTTCTCTTACAACAGGCAGAAAGGAATATCGCCCGGTGCGGGGGGGGCGCCGGGCGATACTTTGCGGGATGGCCGGAAGGCTGCGGGGGAGGGGTGGAGGACGCGCACCGGCCATGCGCGCCCTCCGGGGAACGTCTATTCCGGCATTACTGCTGGAGCAGACGAAGCAGTTCCTGCGGCATCTTGTTGGCTTGCGACAGCATCGAAATCGAAGCCTGCATCAGGGTTTGGGCACGGGTAAACTCAGTCATCTCGGACGCCATGTCGACATCTTTGAAAGTCCCGCGAGCGGCGGAGACATTTTCAACCGTTGTTGACAGGGTGGACTGAATGAACTCGAAGCGGCTCATGATCGCACCGATATTGGCAACGGCGGTGTTGACCGTATTAATCGCCGAGTCCAGTCGTGAGCTGGCGATGGTTGCCGAAGCATCGTCCGAGACAGCGAGGCCGTCCAGCCCGAGGGAGGTCGCGGTTGCCGCCGTGAACGATATGCTCACCTGATCTGTCGATTTCTCGGCGATCTGGAAATTCAGCGTTACACCACCACCCGCACCGACATCAAAGCGGTAGGGAGAGGTCATGCTGTTGCCACGGTCGAAAACCGGGTTGCTGGTGCCGGCATCGGTGGTCGGGCCGGTACTCATGTCAACGTAGAGCTGCAGGCCGTTTCCGAAAGTGACGACACCATAGGAGCCTGCCGAGCCTTCCGTTCCGGTGATCTGCATCTGGTTGACGTCAACCGTCCATTCATTCGCCCCATCGGTCAGGCGGAAGAAACCGGTACCGCGGCGTTCATCGCCCGTGGCACCATAGCCAATGGCATCGGTAGCCGTTTCGTCGCCGGTGGAGACATATTCGAACTGGTAGGTACCGGGCTCAGTACCGGATCCGGCGACGATGGGCACCTGAACGCCGTCGACCGTCGGGCCGACCGGTGAACTGATGCCGGTAAAGCCGTTGTCAACGGTGGTCGCGTTCGGGTTGGTGCTGGTAAAGGTTGCGCCACCGAGCAGGGTACGCAGATTTGCCTCAACCAGACGACGGGTGTCCTCGGTGGTCAGGTTGGTGATGTTGTTGCTGACCGTGAACTGTACCGAGTTGGCCGGGTTTGAGGTGCTGACCAGCGCTACCGTGGAAGTTGCGGTGGAGTTTGCGCTGTCAATGCGTCCGTTGAAGACCTGCGTACCGATCCGCATCGAAATCTGCAGGGCAGAGCCGTTGCGGTCAACATTGATGTCGCTGACGCTGCCATGTACGAAGCCGGTGTTGATGGTGGTGTTATCGGTGGCGCCGTTGCTGGCTGAGGCCGTGGTGAAGAAGTCGTTATACCCGGCGATCAGACCGGCATCGCCATTGGTCAGGTCGGAAAGGTTTGAGGTACTGGTCGCGGTCAGGGCTGTCACCTGACCAGCTTGCAGATAGGCACCGCCGCCACCGGTCAGCAGCGCAACACCGGCAAAGCGGGTCTGGCTGGCCGTGTTGGTGACCTGCGTGCGCAGATTGTCAAATTCCTGCTGGGCATACAGACGTTCAGTGGTACCGAGCGTACCGTTGATGACCTGCGTGGCCAGAACTTTCATACGGGCCAGCATGTCGCTGATGCGGTCATAGGCACCGTTGGCGACTTGCAACAGGGAAGCGCCCTGCGAGGCGTTGCGCCCGGCCTGCTCAAGCGACACGATGTCGGCGCGCAGCTTGTTGGAGATGGCGAGCGAGGCCGCGTCATCTGACGGTTTGACGATGCGACTGCCCGAAGACATCTTGGCGATGGCCGAGGACGCAGCATCACTGTTGGTGGAGAGGTTACGTTGTGCCGTCAGAGCGGCGGTGTTGGTAGTTACGGACAGCATGTCGCGTCTCCTTATTGCTTGCCTGTTCGCGATCCGGGGCCGGACCAAGTGACCGCCGGACACAGCCGACGTCAGGAAGTGATAAGCAAAGGCTATGCCAATCGCTTCTGTCCTTGATTCTCCCCGAGAAAGTGGGAGGGTGTTGGGGCTAGAGCAGTTTTTGCCTAGCCGGTCGGGAAGGGCTGGCAGGGACGGAAACGGCAAAAACAGCCGCATGAAGAAATTGCATGAGAAAACGGGCAGGGGGGTGAGCCCTGCCCGTTGTGTTTGCTTTCTTCCCTTCTCCTTCCCCCGCGTGCGGGGGAAGGTCGGGATGGGGGGAGTGTGGTGGTTTAGTCAGAAAATTCGGGGTTCTTCCCAACATTCCTCCCCCACCCTAGCCCTCCCCCGCAAGCGGGGGAGGGGATGACCGGCCTAAGCTGGCTGACGGTAGAGGGTTGTTTTCAAACGCTCAGAGGCCGTGGCGGATCGGGTAACGCGGGTTGTTCAGAACGATCTGCCAGGCCATGCGGCGGGCCGAGTCGACAAACACCGGGGCGCGCAGATTGATTGTTACTGCGGATTTCCCTTCGCCTTCATCACGCGCTGTCAGGATGCAGAGGGTCGCGCCGTTTTCAGGCGTAATGGCCAACTGGTCATAAACCGCCTTGAGATCAGCCTCGTCAATCATCGGGTTGGCAATGTCGAGCGACAGGCAGGGGAAGGCCACGTCGGCATCTTCCAGGCTTTGCAGCAGCAGAAGGTTCTGGCCGTCATGTCCCGGCATCCGGGCCAGCCCGAACTGCGTCAGCTGGGGGAAGCCCAGAATGCTCCGGCCCATGGTCAAAACCTGCTCAGGGCCGAAGGTCAGCTGACCATAACGGCTTTCGACGATGTAGCTCTCGGGCTCAGGGGTAGGGTTCGTGTCGGTCATGGTAAATCCGCTTTCCGACGCCAAATCTACTTGAGCAGAAGTTTCGTTCAACATGTTTTCGCTCCTTATTTCCGTTTGGCGCGATTTTCTTGGTCAGCTCCCTGCGCCGGAGGCGCTGACCAATGGCTTAACGCAGGATACTCATGAGGTCGTCAAACATGCTGTTGACGGTGGTTACTACACGGGAAGAGGCGGCAAAAGCGTTCTGGATGGTGACCAGACCGGCCAGCTCTTCGTCGATGTTAACCCCACTGATCTGCCCCATGCGATTGGTGTATTCTGACAACAGGCTGTCCTGAAATGTCACGTTGTCGCTAGCATCGCTTGCGCCACGGGCATTGCCCTGAATGATGGAAGCGGCATATTCGGTCAGCCGCTGGTCGGCCTGTGCCAAACCGCCGGTGCTGCTGAAGGTAATGGTAGAGTTGAAGACTCCGGCCATCGCGCTGGCTCCGCTGCCATCACCAGCGGCCACATACCAGCGTTCGGTGGTGGGATCGGTGGGGTCGGTGAGGGTACTGTCGAGGTGCCCGCGCCCGATTCTGCCGGGATCGGCCAGAATATCACTCCGTACCGTAATGTTGGCAGCCGAACTGGCGGCGGTCGGGTCGATGACAAACAGATTGTTGAGTCCCATCATGTAGTTGAAACTGGCCGAGCGGGTTTCGCCGATGGGGGTAAAGGTGGTGTCGGTATCATCAATCGCCAGTCCGTAGGGACTGCCGGAAGGCAGGCCGATTTCAAGCGCGCCGTTGACAACCCGGGCGAAGTCGCCGCCGCTATAGGCACCAGAAACCGGTACGCCAGACATGTTATACAGGCCGGCAATGTCCGAGCCCGACGAAGGCATGACCAGCGCGGGGGCGGGTGGCCATGTCGCTGCACCGGGCCAGCCTGCGGGTGCCGGGGTCACAGTGCCTCCGGCTGGGGGGGTGGCGGCATAAGCGCCATTGAGCATGTTGACGATGTCTCCGACCGTCAACTGATAGGTGAAGGGGCCGCCGATAGCGGCTGAAACATAGCTTTCCATCTCGCTGACAAATTCGTCGAGATTGACGCGCAGCGCCGCCCCTACACCTTTGCCGGTGGAGTCGATAATGGCAAACTGTCTGGTGCCGTATTCGACGGTCGCCCCGTTGTCATAGGGGGAGAGCGGGATGCTGGTCGGGTCAGCCGGGTTCAGCAGAACCGAGCTGTCAAACTGGTTGAGGCCGGTAAAGCTGGTCGGGCCCGGTATCGGCATGGCGCTGTTATGGGCGCGGTTGATTTCATCGGCCATGACCGAAGCCAACTGGTCAATCTGATCCTGTAGCCCGGTCAAGATGGTGTCGCGCATATCAATCAGCGACTTGATGGTACCGCTCTGGATGTCCAGAGTCAGGTCGTCGGTCTGGCCTTCAACGGCAATCGGCTGGAAGCCGCCGGGGTAGACGGTTGCTTTTGACACACCGGACGGCGATGAAAAGTCGATGGTGCGCGGCAGCGAGTCAAGCAGGGTATAGTTGCTCCCGGTCAGCAAGGTGAGCGAATTACTGGCGTTAGTGAACCATTTCACGTCCATCTGTTCGGCGATGACTTTGAGGGACATGTCGCGCTTGTCTTCCAGTTCGCCGGTAGGCTGGTCGAGAGTCTTGTTGCGGACAATGTCGACGTTGAGCTTGTCGATATTCACCAGTTCGGTATTGATCTTGTCGATGCCGTCACCGATCTGGCGGTCAACTTCCTGCCGCATGCCCTGAATGGCCGTGCTGATGGTGTGGAGCGTGTTGACGACGTCTTCCGCGGAAGTAACAGCGGTGGACTGCGCCACTGACTGCTGGGAATCAACGGCCAGTTTCTCCAGCGCACTTCGCAGATCGTTGAGTTGACCAGCGATGGAGCTGTTGTTCTCGGGTGTACCAAACAGATCCTGCAGGCGGACATAAAAGGCGCTCAGGGTGTTGGCGGCACTGACCACCGAGGTCTGGGCATTGGTCTGTTTGACGAGGAAGTTGTCAACCTGCCGGGTGACATCCTCAATGCGGACGCCAGCGCCAACGTCGCCCAGACTGAGCGAGCCGAGGCTACCAACCTTGCGCGTATAGCCTTCGGTCCCGGCGTTCGCGATGTTATTCGCGGTTACGCGCATCAGCGACTGGCTGACTTGCAGGCCGGTAAGGGCGGTGTTGAGGCTGGCGTTAAGTGACATGGGAGTCCCCTGTCATCCTTCCTGCTTAAAGTCTGGTATCAAAGGTAACGGCCTGCGCGGCAGTCGGCGGCGGCTCGGCGACAATCATGCTGCCATCCTTGCCAACGCCATAGGCCGCCCCGTGGTGACGCTGCTTGCGCACGGCCTCAATAATCACACTGACCACCTGCTCGGAGGCTTCACGGGCGACAGAAAGCCCGTGCATGTTGCGTTTCATGCTGTCGGCCAGCCGGGCCGCATTCTGCTTGAGTTCGGCGTTGATCTCGGCGGGCAGATCGGGCTGCTGCCCTTTGTCATGGGCTTTGAGCGCAGCCAGCGAAGCGGCATATTCAGCCAGCAACAGGGTTTTCTGGCGATACATGCTTTCCAGCTCTTTGGGGCGAGAGGTGTAGAGTGCCGATACTTCACTCTCCAGCGCGTCAGAGAGACGGCCCATGGTGGCGGCCAGTGTTTTCGCCGTTTCGATCATCTCAGTGCGTTCCATCGGCAACCTCCTGCAGTTTCAACATTTCACGCTCGACCGAACTGGCCAGACCAACCCCGCCCGTTCTCGAAATCTGCTTGGCCATTTCTTCAACCATCATGCCGCGCCAGATTTCTTCGGCTGCACCACCACCGAAAGTCTCATCCACTTCCACGGTGTTGAACATCGGCTGCAACATCTGGGCCAGATAGACCGCTTCAAAATCCTGCGCCGCTGCATGGGTTTGATCTCGGGTTTTCCCCGGTTGTGGCGCTGTGAGGGGACGGCCTTGCAAAACCGGAAGGGGGGCCAGCGTATCCATTACAGCACCTCCAGATCAGCCTGCAGGGCGCCAGCGGCCTTGATTGACTGCAGGATGGTAATCATGTCACGCGGGCCGATGCCGAGGGCATTGAGGCCGCTGACCAGTTCCTGCAGGGTCGGGGCTTGAGTCATGACCGCCAGTTTTTTGTCACCGCCTTCATCAACCGCAATTTCGGTACGGGGAACCACTTCGGTCGTGCCGCCTTCCGAGAAGGGCTCGGGCTGCGAAACCTGCGGCGTTTCGGTGATTTTGACAGTCAGGTTGCCTTGGGCAATTGCCACTTCGCTGATACGAACATTGGCTCCCATCACGATAACGCCGGACTGTTCGTCAATCACTACGCGGGCAATCTGGTCGGGCTGGATACGCAGCTGCTCGACCTGCGTCATGAAGGCAACCAGCTGGCCGCGCTGGGAAGCGGGCGGCGTCAGGACAATGCCGGTGGGGTCTGCGGCATGGGCGATGCCGTCGCCGAGTTCTTCATTGATGCGGGTAGCGACGCGCTGGGCGGTGGTGAAATCGGGATTGCGGAGGGACAGCCGCACCCGGTCAAGCTGGGCAATGTCGAAGCTGACTTCACGCTCGACAATCGCGCCATTGGCAATGCGAGCCGAGGTCGGAACGCCTTTGCTGACCGAGGTCGCCGCGCCCTGAGCCTCGAAACCGCCCACGGTCAACTGGCCTTGCGCCACGGAATAAACTTCACCATCCGCACCCATCAGCGGAGTAACCAGCAGAGTGCCGCCCATCAGATCCTTGGCATCACCCATGGCCGAAACCGTAACGTCAATCCGGCTGCCCTGTGCCGAGAAGGGGGGCAGGGTGGCGGTGACCATAACAGCAGCGACATTCTTGGTTTTAACCGACGCATCGCGGATATTGACGCCCATCCGCTCCAGCATGCCTTTAAGACTCTGCTCGGTGAAGGGCGAGTTGGTCAGACTGTCGCCGGTGCCGCGCAGACCGACCACCAGACCGTAGCCGATCAGCATGTTGTCACGCACGCCCTCAACATCGGCGATGTCCTTGATCCGCACCCCGTCATCCTCGGCGCGCACAGCACCAAAGGGCAAGGCGAGCAGAGCTGCCAGCAGTGTCAGGAAGAGTAAATGTCCGGGTCGCATGGCCGCTGCGCTCCTTCGCCTAAGAGGTCTGCCGTTTACTTGCGAAGAGCGTGCCAGTTTCTATGTGTTTGAAACTAATTGATAAAGTTTGTTTCGAGCCGGTGGGGCGGAAAACTTTGCCGCCCTACCAGATGCTCCCTTAAGTTGCAGTCAGCCTAACCCCGTTTCTTGGGCGTGAGCAGGGCGCGCACCGGTTCCTCATATAGCTTGATCAGTACAATGGTGACAGGAACAGCCGCGAGAACCGACAGAACAGGTTGCGGCATGGCTGCGAGGGCCGGGGGCAGGCTGTGCGTTTTATAAGCCGTATCAATCAGCCAACCCACCGGCATATGCACGCAGTAAAGCGGATAGGAAATCCAACTCATAAAGGTCGAGAGGTTGGTCATGATCCGGCTGGTATGCGCGCTGCCCGCCCCCAGCAGAATGACCAGCGGACAGGCCAGCAGAGAAAGGACCGCAAAAATTCCATAGCCATAGGTGGGCGAGAGGCTGAACAGTCCGAGTGCCAGAGCGTAGGCAATAAACGGTATCTTGCAGGCCTTTTGATAGACACTGTTATTATCCAGCCATGAACGGGTGACCGGGGTGTGGAGAAAGCGCTGCAACAGGATTCCTGCAGTAAACCCGAACAGAACACGCGGGAAGCCGCCCATGAAATTCAGGCTGTCCCATCCTATCGACGGATTGACCAGAACAGGTTGATTGGTGCTGCTGGCATAGACATAGCCCAGCCACATCAGTCCGATGAGTGATGCCAGCATGACTTGCGCCAGCTTTTTGGTGCGTAAGACCAGAAGCGGCAGCAGCAGGATATTCGCCGTCAGCTGAAAGAAAAGCGACCAAGCAGGGTGGTCGGTGGGGAAAATGGGCTGCACATAGGCCGTAAATTTGCTGAGGTGGAGATAAGGAAGAAAGAGCGCATTGCTCACAAAGGCCATGACAATTTCTTTGTCCGAAACAGCAATGAACCCGGCGTTCCTGTGCAGGAACAAGCCGAGCGCGCCCAGAACGCATCCCGCCAGCAGCATCGGATAAAGGCGAATGAGGACGCGGTATAAATACGCTGAATAGGCATAGCCCTGCTGAAAGCGTGCGGTATAGGCGTGGGCCAGCACAAAACCGCTGAGCATGAAAAAGAGGTCAACGCCGACTGTGGCATTGGGAAACAGCGCCATGCTCGTTCCCATGCAGAAGTGATAAAGCATGACAGAAATGGCGGCCACGCCCCGGAGGCCATCCAGAACGAGGTAGCGGTTGGAGTCTTGTGCCATGCTGCCTGATCCTCTGGCTGAATGTTTGGGCGCAGCTTAGTCGAAGTCATTCCCGGGATAAATAAGGTTTCTGTGCCGATAACCCCTTCCCCCGCTTGCGGGGGAAGGTCGGGATGGGGGGAGTGGTGTATTCAGTCAGGAAAGTTGGGTTCTTTTCCATGTCCTGCCTCCCCCACCCTAACCCTCCCCCGCAAGCGGGGGAGGGAATTTTGGCGCCATGCTGGCATATCGTCTCCGGGGCTGGTCAGGGCGGGCAAGGCAGGGCATATAAGAGGGAGGGAGATTAGCATCATGAGTCATCTGGCAGTTACCGACGACCTGTTTTTTACCAAGGCTGGCCTTGATCGGGCCCGGCTGGAGGCGCTGGTGACCGAAAGCCTGAAGGGCGCCGATGATGGCGAGCTGTTTCTTGAATACAGCGAGTCCGAGGCGCTGACCTGGGATGATGGTCGCATCAAGACCGCCAGTTCCGATACCTCGCAGGGGTTTGGTCTGCGAGCGGTGGCGGGCGAGGCGACCGGCTATGCCCATGCTGGTCAGCTGGACGAAGCTGCGATTCGCCGCGCTGGTGCGACGGTGCGGGCGGTGACGGCGGGTCACAATGGCGTGGCAGCCCCCGGCCCCATCGGCACCAACCGCCAGCTTTATGTCGGTGAAAATCCGCTCGCCCACCTCGATCATGTCGGCAAAGTCGCGTGGCTTTCCACAATGGATGCCTATGCGCGGGCCAAGGATCCCCGCGTCCGGCAGGTTACGGTTAGCCTTGGCTCCAGTTGGCAGGCGGTGCAGATCATCCGCGCCGACGGACAGCGTGTTGCTGATTTGCGGCCTCTGGTGCGCCTGACCGTGCAGGTGATTGTCGGCGATGGCGACAAGCAGGAAAGCGGCAGTTATTCCGGCGGCGGGCGGGTATCATTTGACCATTACCGCGACCCGGTGGTCTGGCAGAAATTCGTTGATGAGGCGGTGCGGGAAGCGCTGGTCAATCTCGGTTCCATTCCGGCCCCAGCGGGCGAGATGGTGGTGGTGCTTGGCCCCGGCTGGCCCGGCATCCTGCTGCATGAAGCCATCGGGCACGGGCTGGAGGGCGATTTCAACCGCAAGAAAACCTCGGCCTTTTCCGGCCTGCTCGGTCAGCGCATTGCCAGCCCCGGCGTGACCGTGGTGGATGATGGCACCATTCCCGACCGGCGCGGCTCGATTACGGTTGATGATGAAGGCACCCCCGGCGCTTCAACTGTGCTGATTGAAGACGGTATTCTGAAAGGCTACATGCAGGATCGTCTCAATGCCCGCCTGATGGGCATGAGGCCAACCGGCAATGGCCGCCGCCAGAGCTACGCCCATTGCCCGATTCCACGCATGACCAACACCATGATGCTAAGCGGCACCTACGCCCATGAGGAAATTCTGGCTTCAGTCAAAAAGGGAATATATGCCCCCAATTTCGGCGGCGGGCAGGTAGATATTACCTCCGGAAAGTTCGTCTTTGCCGCCAGCGAGGCCTATCTGGTGGAAGACGGCAAAATCGGCCCCGCCATCAAAGGCGCCACCCTGATCGGCAACGGCCCCGACGTCCTCACCCGCATCAGCATGGTCGGCAATGACAGCCGCATGGACGCTGGCACCGGTACCTGCGGCAAAGCCGGACAAGGCGTTCCCGTCGGCGTCGGACAGCCCACCTTGCGGATTGATGGCCTGACGGTGGGTGGGACAGCGGCAGGCTGATAATTTCCATTACATCTAAGCGTAAAACCCGGCGGCTTGGCGAATGCGTTTGAGGACGGGGCTGGCGAGGGCGCGGGCTTTGGCGGCGCCTTCCAGCAGGATTCCGTTGACGTAGCCGGGGTCTTTGAGCAGGCGGGTGTATTCGTCGCGGGCTTTGGCGAATTTGGCTTCATGGAGAGCCGCCAGTTCCTTCTTGGCGTTGCCATAGCCCATGCCGCCGGGCAGAAAGCGCGCTTCGAAATCGGCCAGTTCCGCTGGCGTGGCAAGGGCGCGGTAGAGGATATAAACCAGATTATCCTTGTCCTTGGGCTCTTCCGGCAGTTTGCTGTCGGTCTTGACCCGTTTGCAGATTTTTTCGATCTCGCTGGCTTCGGCAAAAATCGGCACCACATTGCCATAACTCTTGCTCATCTTGCGGCCATCAAGACCGGGAATTTCCATGGTGGCTTCGCTGATGATTCCTTCCGGCAGCTTGCAGGTGCCTTCGCCATAAACCGCGTTGACACTGCCCGCAATATCCCGCGCAAATTCGATATGCTGGCGCTGGTCACGCCCCACCGGCACCAGATCGGAATCAAACAGCAGAATGTCGGCGCTCATCAGGATGGGGTAGTTGTAGAGGCCCATATTGACGCCGATGTCTTCGTCATCGCCGGTCTGGCCGTTTTCGTGATTGGCCTGCACGACAGCTTTATACGCATGAGCCCGGTTCATCAGCCCCTTCGGCGTAAAGTTGGTCAGGAAACTGGTTAGCTCAAAAGTTTCCGGCACATCCGACTGGCGGTAGAAAGTGCAGCCCTTGGGATCGAAGCCGAGGGCCAGCAGGGTGGCGGCAAGTTCAAGCGTCAACTGCCCCAGATTGGTGCGAGCCTTCACATCATTAAGACAGTGATAATCGGCGAGGAAACAATTGACCTCATATTCCGGATTGGCCGCAAAATCGAGCAACGGCTTGAGCGCGCCGACATAATTTCCGATATGCGGAGTGCCAGTGGGTTTGATGCCGGTAAGAGCGCGTTTTTTCATGAGGCCTATCCATCTTTTTCCAAGAGTGGCGCGGATTTTAGGCGCGATTGCCCAGAAAATCCAGCGCCCCCTGCAAAATATACGCGGCGGCCATTTTGTCTATTAACGCCGCCCGCTTGGCCCGGCTGAGGTCGGCGATTTCGATCAGGTCGCGCTGGACGGCGGCGGTAGAGAAACGCTCGTCCCAGAAGGCCATGTTGGGGGCGAAGGCTTTTTCCAGATTGCTGGCCAGCGTGCGGGCGGATTGGGCGGCAGGGCCGGTTTGTCCGTCCAGTTGCAGGGGCAAACCGATGACAATCGCCCCGATATTCCGCTCGGTGATGATCTTTGTTAACGCCGTCTGCAGGTCTTTGAACTTGCCGCGCTCGAGCGTGGTCAGCGGGCTGGCCAGGCACAAACCGGGGTCTGAAATCGCCACGCCGATATGTTTGGCCCCGTTATCAAGGCCAAGCAGGCACTGACCGGGAGCAAGAAGCGGCGGAATGTCTCTAAGGTTGCGAACTGGCATGACGGGTGATAGTTTCCTTTGCTTCAGAGTCTAACTGCAGGAAATCGCGATGTCCATCGACAAGGCTACCGTGAAGAAAATTGCCAATCTTGCCCGTATTGCGGTGCCGGAGGAAGATGAGGCGCAACTGGCCAAGGAGTTGTCCAAAATCCTCGACGTGGCCGCCCAGTTGCAAGAGGTGAATACCGATAACGTGGCGCCGCTGACCTCGGTTGCCAAGATGAACCTGCCGCGCCGGGCTGATGCTGTCACCGATGGTGGCTATGTCGTCGACCTGCTGGCCAATGCGCCCGAAGCGACGGGCGGTTTCTTTGTTGTTCCGAAAGTGATCGAATAATCAGCAAACCCCGGGCGGGCGCAGCTCGCGACGACGTGTTTGCGTCAAAAGGAAAAGACCATGACCAATCTGACCCATCTGACCATTGCCGAAGCTGTAGACGGCCTCAAGGCCAAGAAGTTTTCAGCCACCGAGTTGACCAAGGCGCATATTGCGGCGGTTGAAAAGGCCAAAGCCCTCAACGCGTTCATCACCGAAACGCCGGAGCTTGCCCTGAAACAGGCCGCCGCCTCTGATGCTCGGCTGGCCAAGGGGGAGGCCGGGCCGCTCGAAGGCATTCCGCTGGCCATTAAAGACCTCTATTGCACCAAGGATGTGCTGACTACGGCCTCTTCTCATATCCTTGACGGGTTCAAGCCCAAATATGAAAGCACCGTCACCAGCCAGCTTTGGCGCGATGGGGCGGTGATGCTGGGCAAAGTGGCGCTGGATGAATTCGCCATGGGCTCCTCCACCACCACTAATTACTACGGCAATGTCATCAATCCGTGGTCGCCGTGGGACGGCAAAGCTTTTACGCAGCAGTTGGTGCCCGGCGGTTCCTCGGGCGGGTCTTCGGCGGCGGTGGCGGCACGTTGTGCGATGGGGGCG
The DNA here is from genome assembly GCA_964429685.1 of uncultured Pseudobdellovibrionaceae bacterium. Classification (GTDB taxonomy): domain Bacteria; phylum Pseudomonadota; class Alphaproteobacteria; order UBA2400; family UBA2400; genus CAYSDE01. Next base: position 12,227 of record CAYSDE010000006.1, on the reverse strand, counting down.
ACGGGGACGGATACCGGCGGCTCCATCCGTCAGCCTGCAAGTTTTACCGGCATTAGCGGCATTAAACCTACTTATGGCCGCTGCTCGCGCTGGGGCATCATCGCTTTTGCCTCGTCGCTGGATCAGGCGGGGTCAATGGCGCGCACGGTTAAGGACTGCGCCATCATGCTGAAGAGCATGGCCGGGCATGATCCCAAGGACAGCACCTCGGTGGATATGGCCGTGCCCGAATGGGCCAAGCTGCTGGCGCCCAAGGTCAAGGGCATGAAAATCGGCATTCCCAAGGAATACCGGGTGGACGGCATTCCCGCCGAGATTGACGCGCTGTGGATGCGCGGGGCGGAGTGGCTGAAAGCCGCCGGGGCCGAGATTGTCGAAGTCAGCCTGCCGCACACCAAATATGCGCTGGCAACCTATTACATCGTTGCCCCTGCCGAGTGTTCCTCCAACCTTGCCCGCTATGATGGCGTAAAGTTCGGCCTGCGGGTGGAAGGGCAGGGCAACGCGCTGTCCGATATGTATAAAGCCACCCGCGCCGCCGGTTTCGGCAAGGAAGTGAAGCGCCGGATTCTGGTCGGCACTTATGTGCTGTCGGCTGGATATTACGATGCCTATTACAGCAAGGCCCTCAAAGTACGCGCCCGCATCGCCGAGGATTTCGCCAAGGCGTTTGAAACCTGCGACGCGCTGCTGACGCCCACCGCCCCCAGCACCGCCTTTGTCATTGGCGCCAACGAAGATGACCCGGTGAAAATGTACCTCAACGACATCTTCACCATTCCCGCTTCGCTGGCCGGTCTGCCCTGCATGAGCGTCCCCGCTGGTCTGGGCGCCGACGGACTGCCGCTGGGCCTGCACATCATCGGCAAACCGTTTGACGAACAGACGGTGCTGAATGTGGGACAGGCGATTGAGGAAGCTGCAGCGTTTACGGCGTTGCCGAGTTTTCTGGCGGCGTGATGCGTATGGACATGGTGGCCAGACCCAGTGACATATGCGAAGGGGATGCCATGAGGGTGAACATTGAGAAACTTCTGAAATCCGCCACGAAAGGCATCGCCGCAGAATGGTTTAGCATCACTAATCTCGAGGAGAACAATCAACTTAAGGAACGAGTGTATTGCTATGAACTTTACCATCAGCTTAGGTGTCTTCCTTTAGGGAAGAAGTTGGTTTGGCAAGCTGAGCTTGTTAAGAGGAGGGGGAGACGGTCAAATTTTTCTGGCGAGATACCTGACTTTCTTTTACACGAACCGGGAGTTAATGATAAAAACTACCTCGTAATGGAGGTCAAGCGCTGTGACAATTTAGCAAGTAAAAAACAAGAGATTAAACAAAAACAAAAACAGGAACAGGAACAGGAACAGAAAAAGTATAAATTGGAAGGTCTTGCAAAAGACCTGCAAACCCTATCAAAGTTTCTTGAGAGAAATGCCTATAAATATGCCTTTCTTCTGATATTTGGGGCCAGCTCTGAAACAGAATCAGAGAGCGTAATTCTTTCTAAACTGAAAGAGGCTAAGAAGTTGGCTGTTGAAATGGGGTGTGACAAGACGCGAATAAATGAAATAAACGTTTTGTGGCATAAGGCTCACGGGCAAGCCGCTGAAAAAATAGGGGGTCCATGGAGATGATGCTTCCCTACTTCGCCACCGCCACAAACGCCTTGAGTGCGTCGTCAATTCGTGTCTGCCAGCCTTTGCCCTTGGCTTTGAAGAAGCTGACGACTTCGGGGGAGAGGCGGAGGCTGACGGCTTGTTTGGTCGGATCCTTTTGCGGGCCGCGACTGCGGAGCAGCTTGGCTTGCAGGGCAACCGGCAGCGAGGCAAAAGGCTTGAAGTGGCGCAGGTCCTCGCGGGTGAGTTCGCGGACTTCGCCTTCTTTATTCGTTAGCGGTTTCCTCGGCATATCTTCGGTTCTCCCTCGGGTTGGTTTTTCTGAAGCTGACGACACGAATGCCGCCCGGAATCTCAACAAAGCAAACAAAGTGCAGACGCCCGTCAAGCGGAGCGATGGCGACACGCCGAAGCTCGCCGTAATCCGCACGGTCGTCAATACCATAGAGCGCCCGCTCCCAGTCGAGTTGTCGGACAAGATCGAACGACAGCCCGCGCTCCCGGATGTTGCGGGCATTCTTCGCCGGGTCGAACTCAAGCTTCATGGCTTTATTGTATATACAAATTGCTGGGGGCGCAAGCCCTCTTTCAGGGGGGCGGCATGACTCCCTCCCTCTATCACGGCCGGCAGCCTTGGCACACTCCGATACCGGAGGCCTTTCAGACGACGTACAATGAAGTAGCCACCCGCGCCCTCATCACTCATGAGGACAAGGTGTTGCTGGTTTATGAGGGGCATCTGGATTCGTGGTGGTTGCCGGGGGGGCGGATCAAGCCGGGGGAGCCGATGCTGGAGGGGCTGGCCCGGGAGATTGAGGAGGAAACCGCGCTGGCGGTCACGCTCGGGGATATGGTGACTTTCTTTGATGTGATCGTGCCGGAGCGGCGGCGCGGCTGTAACAAGCATATTTTCCATTTTGTTTTCCGCGCTACTCCGGATGTGGTGCCGGATTTCATCGAACGCGCCCACACCGATACCGACCCCGACCATCCCGGCAAAGTCAGCAAAATGCGCTGGTTCACTGCGGCTGAAATCGCAGCAACCTCGAATGTCTTTCCGCCGTTTCTCAAGGATTGGGCGGAGTTGCTGGCCCCACGTCCCAAGGCGTATTATGGCGTCAAGCTGGAAGAGGGTTCACCAGAAAGCTTTGTGTTGGACAGCTTCCGTATTTCAACCCGAGCGGTTGCGGTTACCAATAACAAGCTGCTGATGGTGACGTCGGATAATTGGGAACATTGGTGTGCACCCGGCGGCATGGTTGAGTATGACGAAGACGTCATGACTACAGCCACGCGGGAGGTTTTGGAAGAAACCGGCCTGAAGGCAAGATCCATAGCGGTTGTGGCCGTGGATGAGTTCTTCAGCCCCAAGCATGGCCATCATGGGATTAATCTCTATACGCGTTGTGCAGTCGCCGAAGATACCGCGCCTGCCGAATGGTGCGATCCTGACAATGGAAAAATCGTCCGGCCTGCCTTTTTGTCCCGACAACAACTCGCCGCACTTTCCCGTGCCTATCCGTCTTACATGGCAGAGCTGGCGTGGCCGGAAAAGGGGGGTGTGGCATGAGTATTTTACAGCATTTTCTTTTCACCTCATCCCGGCGCAAGCCGGGATCCAGTCGGGTGGTGGGGATCAGGGCAAGGAATGACAGCGAGCGACAATCCATCGCAAACTGGATTCCGGCCTGCGCCGGAATGAGGTATGGGATTGAATACGGAATTTCTACAGGAGACAGAGCATGTCACAGTTGATCGAAGGTCGTACCGGCGCGTGGGAGATTGTTATCGGGCTGGAGGTTCATGCGCAGGTGACTTCGCAGTCCAAGCTGTTTTCGGGAGCGTCGGCCACGTTTGGCGCGGCGCCCAACGATCAGGTCAGCTTTGTTGATGCGGGTTTTCCGGGCATGTTGCCGGTGATCAACCAGTATTGCGTTGAACAGGCGATCAAGACCGGTTTTGGCCTTAACGCCGAGATTAACCTGCACTCGGTGTTTGACCGCAAGAATTATTTCTACGCTGACTTGCCCAATGGCTACCAGATCAGCCAGTTCAAACAGCCGATTGTCGGCGAGGGGTTCCTGCTGGTCGACATGCCGGACGGCACCACCAAGCGCGTTGGTATCGAGCGGCTGCATCTGGAGCAGGATGCGGGCAAGTCGATGCATGACCAGCACCCCAGCAAGACCTATGTTGATCTCAACCGGGCGGGCGTGGCGCTGATGGAAATCGTTTCGCGCCCGGATATGCGCTCGGCGGAGGAAGCCGCGCTCTATCTCAAGAAACTGCGGGCGATTGTGCGCTATATCGGCAGCTGTGATGGCAACATGGATGAAGGCTCGATGCGCTGTGACGTCAATGTGTCGGTGCGCCGTCCGGGGGCTGAACTGGGCACCCGCTGCGAAATCAAGAACGTCAATTCGGTGCGCTTCCTGCAGCAGGCGATTGAGTTCGAGGCCGGACGTCAGGTGGATATTCTGGAAGACGGTGGCAGCATTCATCAGGAAACCCGCCTGTTCGACAGCGCCAAGTGTGAAACCCGCTCCATGCGCAGCAAAGAAGACGCGCATGATTACCGCTATTTTCCCGATCCCGATTTGCTGCCGCTGGAGCTGGACGCGGCGTGGGTCAAATCGCTGGGCGAAAGTCTGCCGGAGTTGCCGGATGCCAAGAAGGCCCGCTTTATCAGCGCGTACAAGCTTTCGGTTTATGATGCCGATGTGCTGGTGATGGAAAAGGCCAAGGCTGATTTTTACGAGGCAGTCGCCAAGGGTCGTGACCCCAAGCTGGCCGCCAACTGGGTAATTACCGAACTGTTCGGGATGCTGAACCGCGAAGGCAAAGAGATCAGCGACAGTCCGGTCAGCGCTCAGAGTCTCGGCGGCCTGATTGACCGGATTTCCGACAACACCATTTCCAACCGTCTGGCCAAGGATGTCTTTGCCGCCATGCTGGCCGAGGGCAAAACCGCCGACCAGATCATCAACGAAAAAGGCATGAAGCAGGTCACCGATACCGGCGCGATTGAAAAACTGGTTGAGGCCGCCATCGCCGCCAATCCCGCCGTCATCGCCGAGTTCCACGCTGGCAAAGAGCGCGCGCTGGGCTTTATCGTCGGTCAGGTGATGAAGCAGTCACAGGGCAAAGCCAACCCGGCGATGGTCAATGATCTGCTGCTCAAGAAGCTGAAGGGGGCATAAGGGGACATAAGGGGACAATAATGACCAGTTTATTGGATAAATGGAAAGCCACAGCCATCGCTCCTGGGCGTCAGGTGATTACAGAATTTGCGCTGTTGGCCAATCTTTTGAATGATGCTTCGCCAGTCAATCAGCCCGGTGTCTTTTATAACAATAGAGGCACCCCGGTGGCTCGTTTTGTCGGTCAAACGCCTGATCGACGCCGTAGTCTCGGCGAGCGGATCGGGTTGATGCTGAAAGGCGCGTGATGAAGTTTGGCCTTGATCGGTTGCTTGCAGACAAGGCCTTGCGCGCTCCGCTGGCGGGGCGGCGGGTGGCGTTGCTGGCGCATCCGGCTTCGCTGACTCAAAACCTTGTTCATGCGATTGATGCGCTGGCCGCCTGCGAGGACATCCGGCTGACGGCGGCGTTCGGCCCGCAGCACGGGCTGCGCGGTGACAAGCAGGACAACATGATGGAAAGCCCGGATTATAAGGATCCGCAGCTGGGGATTCCGGTGTTCAGTCTGTACGGCACGGTGCGTCGCCCGACCCCGGCGATGATGGAAACATTTGATGTGCTGTTGGTTGATCTGCAGGATCTCGGCTGCCGCATTTATACCTTCATCACCACCTTGCGCTACGTTCTGGAAGAAGCGGCGAAGTTTGGCAAAGAAGTCTGGGTGCTGGATCGGCCCAATCCGGTGGGCCGTCCGGTGGAGGGCTTGCGGCTGCGTCCGGGTTTTGAAAGTTTCGTCGGCGCTGGAAGTCTGCCGATGCGCCACGGCCTGACCATGGGCGAGCTTGGCCAGTGGTTCATATCAACCCTCAAGCTGGATGTTGCTTACACAGTTGTTCCGATGGAAGGCTGGCAACCGGAGGTCGCGCCCGGTTTTGGCTGGCCGCTGGGGGAACGGACATGGGTCAATCCCAGTCCCAACGCGCCCAATCTGTTCATGGCCCGCTGTTATGCCGGTACGGTCATGCTCGAAGGCACCACATTGTCCGAGGGACGCGGCACTACGCGGCCACTGGAGCTGTTTGGTGCGCCGGATATGGACGCCCGCGCCCTTATAAAAACCATGCAGGAGCTGGCACCGGAATGGTTGAAGGGCTGTCTTTTGCGGGAATGTTGGTTCGAGCCGACTTTCCATAAGCATGTCGGCAAACTGTGTTCCGGCGTACAGATTCATGTTGAAGATGGGAGCTATAACCATCAGGCCTTCAAGCCGTGGCGGGTGATGGCGCTGGCCTTCAAGGCGCTGCGCCAGCTACAACCCGGCTATGATCTGTGGCGCGATTTTCCTTATGAGTATGAGCAGGACCGGCTGGCGATTGACCTTATCACCGGCGGGGAAAGCCTCCGGCGCTGGGTCGATAATCGCAGCGCCAAACCCGCCGACCTCGACGCCGAAACCCTCCCCGATGAAGCCAGTTGGCGGGATGAAGCCAAAGCCTTCTATTTGTATTGAGTATCCGGTGGAGCTGGGTGTTCGGCATCATATTCGACATAATGCGCTTCCGCTGGCAAACCGGCGATCCACGGGCGGATTTTTGCGGTGATGGCTGCGGCCTCGGTTGCCTCTGAGGTCAGGAATAGCACTTGCGGGCTGCCGACGGCACCAGTGCAGGTAGAGCAGAACAATTCACCAACCGGCGTCCAGTTCTTGCGCTCTTCCGGGGTAAACCATTCGCGGTAGACCATGATGAGCTTGATGTGGTCGCGGCGAACCAGTTTATCAGCCCAAGCGGGATCGCCCGACCAACTGGCGCGGCGTGCCTCGGCATTGGCAAGACCGACCAGATCAAGAATGCCGTAAGGGTTCTGGTAGCCGATGATGCCTATATCGCTGATGGCAACTTTGTCCTGCCAGTAAGTCTTTACCAGTCGGGAGAGCTGGAACTGCTGCAGGTAAATGGAATGCATGGCACTGTGCCCGTCATACAGACTGCAGAAGACACCGGGCAGACTGATGACGGCCAACAGGGCAAGGCCGAGGCGACGGAAGACCGGTAGACTTAGTTCATCCCGCACCAGCCAGATCAGCAATGGGCCGACAAAGGCCAGCGCGTAGAATTCATAGCGTGGCACATAGATATGGGAAACACGCCCCAGAATGGCATGGAGGACAGTTACTCCGGCCAGCGCGGCCAGCACCGCCCAGCGCTGTGATTTGAACCGCCGGATTTTTGCTAGAGACAGTACCGGAAAAACCACTCCTCCGGCGGTGAGGGCAAGGCTGGCAGGATTGACCAGAAGCGGGGTCATGGATATTAACCAGAATGACCAGAAATTATTGCCCCAGCGCAGTTTCTTGACCAGAGTGGAACTGGGCAGCGGGTCGAGCCCCAGTTGTACCAGATACAGGCTGAAGCTGCCGAGTGTGGCCAGAGTAAGAACCAGCGTAGCCAGTACAGCGCGACCATAACCGCACCACAGCAGGATTCCCAGCGCTCCGGTGGTGGTGATGATATTCTCATAGCGGATCAATGGGGCCAGAAACAGTACGGCCCACAGCCACCAGCGCGGTTGCTGTCCCTGCAGAACCTGCAGCACCCCCAGCACACTTACCAAAGTCAGAAAAACCTGGGTGGCGTGTTCCATGCCCATCAAGGCCAGACCGGGCAGGTTGAGGATGATGGCGCCCATGCAGGTAAACAGCGCGACAAAGTCCTCATCGGCTTCCTCACCGATCAGCAAGCGCACGACACGGCTCAACGTTGCGGCTGCGGCCAGCGCGCTCAGGGTGGCCAGCAGCAAGGGCAAATAGGGGTGAAAAGGCGTATCGTGCAGCGGGATCAGTAGAAATGGCCAGAGGATTGAAGAAGAGGGCGCGGAAATCTCTCCTTCATTCACGCCGTAAACGCCGGTGTGGGCGATCTGATCGGCCAGATCAAGATGGATATAGGGGTCGTCCAGCGCGTAGGTAAACTGTCCGCCATTCTGCCAGAGGGCTAGTCCCAGATGAACGGCAATAACCAGTGCAGTAAAAAGAACCGGAAGCAGACGGGTGAAACTGGTCACGAGGCACCTAAGGGACAGGGGAATCCGGATCAATCATGCGGAATGTTATGCCATGCGGCAAGCTTTCTGTCCAAGGGTGCAGCCTTTCCTGTATGTCCTGTCGCTTTCCGGCATGGGGGGTGAGGAACAGAACCGAAGTCCCCCCGTTTGAAATGGTGTCAGCGCAGGGGGCGCAGGTGAGAGTGCCAACCACTGTCCATTGCCGCAGGGTGCGGCGCGGGAACCAGTCGGGCCATCTGATATTGCTGGCTGTAGATACAGCGCATGAAACGCGGGGCATCATAAAGGCTGAAATAAGCGGCGGGCAGAACAAGGGGAAACAATAACAGCATTCCCAGTCTGGCGACCAATGGGCGCGGCGGGGTCTGTTTGGCCAGCCAGAGCAGCAGGAACAGGCTATAGGCCCGTCCGCCAAAGCTGGTCAGCAAGGTCGAGATGAATATAAGGATCGTCACCCGCCAGAACAACAAGGCCGGAAGTTCCGTTCAGGGCAAAGGCCAGCTGTGCGCCGATAACCAACGCAACGCCAAGAAGGGCGCGCCACATTACTCGTTATCCGTAAAGGGAGCCCAACCCTCCGGTGTCAGCATTTCAAGCGGACGGAAGCGGGCCTTGTAGGCCATTTTCGGGCTCTTATCCACCCAGTAGCCCAGATAGACATAAGGCAGACCGGCTGCCGCCGCATCTTTGATCAGGCTGAGGATCAGCAGGGTGCCGAGGCTGAAGCGGTTGAACTCCGGCGCGGTGGCATAGAAGGAATAAACCGCCGACCAGCCATCCGAGAGGCGATCCGCCAGCATCAGGCCGCGTAGCGTGGCCGAAACATCGGTGTCGCGCAGTTCGAAAAAGCGGGTGTCGGCCTGACCCTCATTAATCATCGCCGCATAGTCTTCATAGCTCATCCGCGCCATGTCGCTGTCGGAATGGCGGTTGGCTTCATAATCAAGGAAGAGGGAAAACTGTTCGCGGGTGGGAATGGCCTCGCACTCGCGGACAGAAAAACGGGCGCGCCCGCGTGCTGCAATGCGGGCAATGCTGTCACTCATTGTAAAAGATGCAACCGGAACGCGAACGGCGGTGCAAGCGGTGCAGCCGGGACAGGCGGGCTTGTAAATGATGTCGTGGCTGCGGCGGAACCCGGCTTGAGAGAGAGAGGAATTGATAGTCGCGGTATCCGGGCCGCCGAGACGCGCAAACAGCTTCCGCTCAATGCGACCCGGCAAGTAAGGGCAGGGCGCCGCACTGGAGCGGAAGAACTGGAGCGGCCCTAGCCGCTGTGTCTGCATAACCGACATATCCGCGTCCCGCGCTGGAAAAAAGCTTTCCACCCCAGTCTAGCACCAGTCAGACTGCTTTTCCTAAAACGTTTTTTGCCTTCCAGTGGGGCATAATGAAAATCTTCTTGCCTTGGGCAGTGCGGATGCTGTATTAGTATCTAATACACAGTACCCGCAGCGATTTGGAGGAGCCCCCATGTCGAGGAACACCAGCGTTACCTTGGGCGAACATTTCGAGGGCTTCATTGCCCAGCAAATCAGCGCCGGACGTTTTGAGTCCAAGAGCGAGGTTATTCGTGCTGCCATGCGGTTGCTTGAAGAGTACGAGCAGAAAGTCAGCGCCCTGCGGCAGGCCTTGATCGACGGCGAGAACAGCGGTCACGCTGAACACTATTCCCTACAAGGGCTAATTGACAGGTTGGACGCGGAAAGCCCCACCTGATGCCGGGTTTTGTCCTCACTAATGCGGCCCTAACCGACTTGGAATCCATCGGGCGTTACACTGCCGACGCATGGGGGCGCGAACAGCGAAACCGCTATCTCGGCCTGCTTGACAGCAGCTTTCACGACCTTGCCGCCAATCCGCTGAAAGGCCGTGACTGCCCGAAAATCAAGCCCGGTATCCGCAAATACGCCGTCGGACGCCATGTTGTTTTCTACCACAGAATTGGCGACGGTCGCATTGAGGTTCTCCGCATCCTGCATGAGCGCATGGACGTGGAAAATCGTCTCTCCAAGCCTGGCGCGGATTGAACCCCGCCCGGTCTCGCGGGCAGGGGGATTAACCAAATCTTTGCGCTTGTTCTGTATGGTAAAAGGGCCGTTTACCCCCGGAGGCCAGACCATGACCAACAACACCAGCGACTTCTCCCCGGAAGATGTGCGGAAGGCGCAGGCCCTCGCCCCCCAGCTTGACCCCGATATTGCGCGGGCCATTACCGAGGGCAACGGCCCGGTCATTCAGGCCATCGCCAACGGTGCCGCCACCGACACCCAGATAGCCGAAAGGCTCATCAGCATGGGCCTCACCACCGGCCTGCCCCCCGGCGTGCAGCAGATGGTCAATGAGCAAATGCGGCAGGCTGCGGATAAACGCGAGGCTGAAAGCCGCAATTCGGAAAAGCAGACGGCTGGCATGGCGGGACTGGCGCTGCCGGGGGATTCGGGCGAGGCACGTGCTGAAACCGGCGGATCAGGCCGGGCATGGACGCAGAATATTGCCGAAATGGATTTCGGCCAGAAGATGTCGTACCTCAGTGACATCGAGGACATGAGTTTCGAAAAATTTGCCGCCAAGTCCGACGCCGAGCGGCGCAAGGATCTGGAGAACATCAAGAAGGATGCCGAAGCCCGGCTGTCCACCGCGCAGGGCGAACTGACCCAGCACCACGAAAAGATGAAGTCTGACCCGCGTCTGGGCGCGACCCCGGAAGAGCGCCAGCGGGCGATGGCGCGGATTGACGCGGCGACGGACATCGATCGTTTCTCTGGTGAGCGGAGTGAAGCAGAAATCAGCGATCTCCCCACTGAACTGCGGGCCTTCGCCCGCGAAGAATGGCGGATTAAAAGAGCCCTCTATTACAACCAGAACGCTATCACTCAGGCCGACCGCGCCAAAGAGGCGCTGGATCGCGGCGACCTGCACGGAGCCTGGATACTCACCGCCGACGCCGCCGCTGAAAAGACGGCGGATATGAGAAAGAACCTCGGCAAAGCCACAAAAGGTTTGGAGGAGGAGTACAAACACCAGCAGGGTACTACATTGTCGGCAGCTGCTTTGAAGCATGAAGAAGACTCCACCAGAACGATGAAAAAAGCTGCGAGCCTTGCGTCTACGGCTGATGAACAAGCCAAATTGCGCGAGACGAGGGCCGAGAATGTTGCTGTGAGAGAGAGTATTTACCTCAAGAAAACCGTACTTGCTGCTAACAAGCCACAAGCTGATGATGATTTTGCTGAACCAGCACCCCGCCTCACCATCAATGGCGCGCCCTTGGCCGCAGCCGGAATTGAGAAGCTGGGTGCGCCGGAGGTGGTGGCTAATAACGAGATTGATCCCGCACTGAAGCCTGAAGCCCTTAAGGTGGCCCAAACGGCTCCGGCGGCAACTAATAACGGGTAATGCGTATGTGGCGCATTTAAACGGAAGGTTGGGTTCATTTCTCTATATCCACCCATGGTCATCCCTATATCGACCCATAGTCATCCCGGCGCAGGCCGGGATCCACGCTTGGAATAACCAATACTTCCAATTACTTGCTTTAATCACAGCCTCTCCATTACCATTTCAGAAAAAATGACTCGCCTTCACCGCTAAATTTAGCTAAACTTTTACTTAACTGGTAGTGAAGGAGGTTGACATGACCCGTACATCTTCGAATCTGGTACGTAATCTTGCCGGTGCTACGGCACTTGCGCTCGTCTTCAACGCAGTGAACGCCAATGCGGCGGGGTTGATTGATGATGACGCTGCAGTGAATCGCTATACCCCGGCCTTGATAGAAGCCATCAAGGCTGCCGCCCCCAATGACACTGGAGCCGGGTTTGGAGCAGGGGGGTTTATAGTCAACCTTGAGGCGGCATTAAGCGCACGTGAAGCGCGCCCCAAAGTTGTTGACTTCCCACCCCGTGCCAATGCCGAGTTTCTGCGTATCATTGGGGTGACGCCGCCGCAGGGTCTGGAGCATTTGCCCATCCCGGTCTGCGCCGAAAAGAACAATCAGGTTTTGGGTGTCTGGAACATTACGCCTGCCGGCAAGGTTGTGAAAACCACTTGGAATGGCGCAACCGTTTCAGCAACCCCGACCTCTTCGGCCTGCAAGGACTTCATCCTCGCCGCCAGAAACGGCTTTGCCGAGAAGCTGGCCGCGCAGCCTGCGGCTCCTGCCCCCAAGGCCTCGGCGTCAATCGCAATCGCGAGCCCGAGGACCTGATCCGCGTCAAATCAGAAAAACCAGCCAAGGGCTGCCCTCACCGGCAGCCCTTTTTGGCTTCATGGCTTAATCGCGAGAACCGAATTCCCTCCCCCGCTTGCGGGGGAGGGGTAGGGTGGGGGAGGAGAGGTCGGGCAAGAGCCTCAGGTTTCTTGACTGAACCCACCATGCTCCCCCCATCCCGACCTTCCCCCGCAA
>CAYSDE010000005.1:0-33570 GCA_964429685.1 uncultured Pseudobdellovibrionaceae bacterium | reverse complement strand
CGAGCTTGGTTCAGGGCAAAGTTTCGCCATTGCCGGATTGCTGAAAAACGATAGCTCGCAGGATATTTCCAAATATCCGGGGTTGGGTGATATTCCGATCCTAGGAGCGCTGTTCCGGTCGGAACGGTTCCAGCAGGATCAGAGTGAGCTGGTTATTCTGGTAACACCCTATCTGGTCAAGCCAGTGGCGGCCAATGCTTTGCAGTCGCCCACCGATGGTTTCGTTCCGCCCAACGATGTTGATCGCCACCTTCATGGTCGGCTGGTTAGCACCACGCCAACTCCCGCTCCGGTTCATACCGCAGAACGGGGAAGTAGCGCGGCGGATGCCGGGTTGGTTGGGCCAGTTGGTTATGTGCTTCAATAAGGAGGCGAGGTAATGTCCACGTTTATGAAGATACGGGTGATTGCCCTGCTTCTCGGTACTGTTGCTCTGGGGGGCTGCGCTGAGTGGGAAAACCACATGCAGAGTGTTCTGCCGCCGCCCGAGCCTGCCAATGCAGGGAAGCAGATAGTTGTGGCCCCGCAGCGTTCCGGTCATGCTGTGGTTTTTGCCCGCACTGCGTCCGCAGTGTCTGCTGATGAACAGAGGGCTCTGGCCGACTTTTTGAATGGTGCCGCCCTTTCCAAGGACTCAGTGGTAAAGGTTGAGCAGGCGCCTGCCGGATCCCGCAGGGTTGCCCGTCTTCGTGTTGCCAATGTTACCAACTGGCTTCACCGTCACGGCTACCGGACGGAGCCTTTTGCGGTGACACCGGCTGAGGATGGTGTTGTTCATCTTCAGGTTGAGAAACTGGTGGCAGTTGCACCGAACTGTCCCAACTGGGATATGCATCCCTATTTTGAGTTCGGGGCCAATGCCTATCCGAATCTCGGTTGTGCCGATCGCACCAATCTGGCGGCCATGATAGTTGATCCGAGTGATCTGGTTGATGGTCACACGCCGGGCCTACCTACCGGACAGGCTAATCTGAATGGTGAAGTGCGCTATCGTTCCGGAGAGGTCACCCCGCTTACGGACGCGACGTCTTCTGTTTCCCAATGACGGCACGGCCTGACTGCGTTGATTTAGGTGAGGCAGAGGAGTGTTAAATGCGTTCTGATGGTGGTTCAAAAGGTATTCAGTTGCATCCCGAGTTTCTGGGGGCCGTTCAGGATGCCGAGACGTATGAAGCTGCCATTGCCTGTGCCAAGGGGCAGGGGTGGCCGGCGACGACTGTTGTTAATGCTGATGTGGCGCAGGTTATCCATTCGATAACACAGGCCCGCCCGCCAGCCATCGTACTTATTGATGTTGACGGTCTGGAAGATCCGGCAGTGTCAATGGCACAGCTGATCAAGGTTTGTGCGGGCAAGAGCCGTATTCTGGCGGTTGGCTCGGCCAATGATGTCCCGTTTTATCGGGCCATGCTGCAAGCTGGCGCTTCTGATTATCTGGTTAAGCCGCTCAACAGCGTCACGCTCCGGGATGCTGTCGTGCCGCTGTTGGCTGCCAAGGCTAGTGGTGAGAAGGGCGACAAGACAGCCCGTGATGGCAAGCTTTTCGTTCTGGTTGGTGTGCGCGGCGGCGTGGGGGCAACGACGATTGCCGTCAATGCGGCTTGGGTTATGGCGCATGAGCAGGGCAAAAAGGTTGCCTTGATTGATCTTGATCTGCAGTTCGGTAATTGTGACCTCGCGCTTGACCTTGAGCCGGGCCGGGGGTTGCGCGAGGTGCTGACCAGTCCTGACCGTATGGACAGTCTGCTCATCAATAGTTCCATGACCAAGGAAAGCGATAATCTTGCCGTTTTCTGCTGTGAGGAATCTATTGAAGAGGTTATGGATTACGACACCGGGGGGCCGCTCACCCTGCTTAAAGAGCTGCGTAAGGACTATGATTGCATCCTGATTGACATGCCGCGTCATATGGTGCCCCGTCACCGTCGGTTGCTGGTGTCTGCCGACCAGATATTTCTTGCTGCCGATTTGACACTGGTTGGCATTCGCGACATCCAGCGTATCATGATGGCGGTTGGCAATTTGGGGACTGCTGCTCCGATTCACGTGATCGCCACGCACATTGGTGATGGTGAACCGCAGATCAAGCGGAGCGACTTTGAAAGTAACATCAAGAGCAAGGTCAAACTCTATGTTCCTCACGACACCAAGACCATCCGGCAAAGCGCCGTGAAGGGAAAGTCGGTTTTGGCGGTTGGGGGAGAAGGTACCGGACTTGCCAAAGCCTACCGTGCCGTTGCTTCGACTATGACGGGGTACGCGGCAGTTACGTCTGAAGCGGGTGGAGGGGGGCTTTTTAACAAAATCTTTGGTAAGAAAAGCTGAGACTTAGGTAGCGGGCCTCGAGTAAAGTTTATGTTTGTTAATAAAGCTGTGCTATCCGGTTAGTCTCTATGGCTGACAAGTGCTTGGGCACAAGAAAAACGAGAGGTTATGCATGTTCTTTGGTGGTCGCAAAACCGAAAAACCGGAAAAGGCTGTCAAGCCGGTTGAGCCACAGTCACCAGAGGAGCGTGTTGCGTCCACTGCACAGCAACAGCGTATGAATCGTCCTGTTGATCTGGCAGCCATGAGTGAGCGTCTGTTGCCGCTTTTAACCCAGCGTCTGGGGCCGACGACGGTTCCGTCTCTTACACGGCCCGAGCTGGCCCGCGAAATCAAGAACAACCTGTCTGATCTGCTTGGGCCTGAGCTTGAGCGCATGACGCTTCTGGATCAGCGCAATCTGGTGGCCATGATGGCCGACAGCATCCTGATGCCGCGCCTGACTGAAAAAGTCCTGCCTGAAATAAAGTATCGTCTTGATCCCCTGACGATCGCTTCGCTTGACCGGGCCCAACTGGCCAAAGAAGTCAAGTCGACGATGAAAGAGCTGATGATCAGCGATGTTGAGAGCCTCTCGGTCGGAAGCCAGGAGCAGCTGCTTAACAGTATCGTTGACCAGATGAGGACCAACGCGGACGATGAACTGACAGTGGGAGCCGTTTTGACTCCCGAATCTCTTCAGCGTCTGGCCGAGGAGGCCGGAGAGCGCTCCATTGTTGCCCAGCAGACCAAAGCGGCCATGGAGCAGCAGATTGCCGAGAAGATCAAGGCTCGTGAGGCCTCGACGCCCAGTGCCCAAGATCTGGCCCAGCAGCGCCTCAGTCGCATGGGTGCCAACAAAACCAATGTCGAGTTTGCCAAAGTCAAAATTCAGCAGGTCTTGCTGGAGCGCATTGATACCTCGGCGGCAGCATCGCTTCATCGTGAACAGCTGCGCAAGGAAATATTCCCGATCGTCAACGAGTTGCTGTCTGAACAGCGGTTGCAGCTCAATTCGGCTGAACGCGAAGAGCTGGTTGAGCAGATGCTTGATGACATGCTCGGCCTCGGCCCGCTCGAGCCCCTGCTGGCTGATGACAGTGTGACGGATATCATGGTCAACGGGGCCAAGCAGGTCTATGTGGAACGTAAGGGCAAGCTTGAGTTGACCGAAACCCAGTTCCGCGACAATAACCATGTCATGACAGTAGCGCAGCGCATTGTGACGGGCGTTGGGCGCCGTGTCGACGAAAGTACGCCGCTGGTTGACGCCCGTTTGAAAGACGGTAGCCGCGTCAATATCATCATTCCGCCGCTGGCAATTGATGGGGCGAGCATATCCATCCGTAAATTCTCCAAGAAGAAAATCTCACTCGATATCATGGAGAAGCAGAACAACATTTCTCCGCAGATGGCCACTGTTTTACGGGTTGCTTCGCGATCGCGGCTCAATATCGTGATTTCGGGCGGTACGGGTTCCGGTAAAACGACCCTGCTGAACGCCTTGTCGCAGATGATTGATGTGAATGAGCGTATCGTTACCATCGAAGACGCTGCCGAACTTCAGTTGCAACAGCCCCATGTTGTGCGCCTTGAAACCCGCCCCGCCAATCTTGAAGGCGATGGTGAAATCACCATGCGGGATCTCGTCAAGAACTCCCTGCGTATGCGTCCTGACCGTATCATCCTTGGTGAGGTCCGCGGCGCAGAGGCGATGGACATGCTGCAGGCCATGAATACGGGCCATGACGGATCTCTGGCTACCTGCCACGCCAACCGCCCGCGTGAGGCGTTGATGCGTCTGGAAAACATGGTCAGCATGGGGGCGTTGAACCTTCCGTCAAAGGCAGTCAAGCAGCAGATTGCTTCGGCAGTTCATCTGATTGTGCAGATCAGCCGTATGCGCGATGGTATGCGGCGTATTACCTATATCAGCGAGATTGTCGGCATGGAGGGTGAAGTCATCACCATGCAGGATCTTTTCACTTTCCAGTATCGGGGTGAGGACGAGAACGGCAAGATCATTGGTGATTTTTCGTGTACAGGGGTCCGGCCTCACTTCCTGTCACGGGCGGCCTATTATGGTCTCGACAAGGAACTTATGGAGGCAATGAGCGGATGATCATCCCCCCCGAATTCGTACCCTTGGTTATTGCGCTTGGTGCTATGGCGGTCGTCATGCTTGTTGGTATGGCCTTTTCCGGTAGCGGTCAGAACGCCAAGGATATTGAAAAGCGCCTGAAGCGCGGTCATGAAGAAATGGCAGCTCATGTGACACGAAAGCGTGGGCGCCGGGGTAGTCTGCTACGTGAAGAGGAAGCGACCGGAGTCGAAGCGCTTCTACGGAAAGTATTGCCGAATCCGCAGAAGTTGCGGGCCCGTCTGGAGCGTACCGGCAAGACCATTTCAATTGGCGAGTTCGTACTCTACAATCTGGGGGCAGTGCTGGCGATAGCCATAGCGCTTCGCCTGTTTGCCGAAGCCGGGGCGTTGGTTTGTATCAGTGCCGGTACTTTGATCGGTATTCTGTTGCCTAACAAAGTTATCAAGGTTATGGGAAATCGCCGCGTTAACAAGTTCATGAAGGATTTCCCCAACGCCATTGACATGATCGTGCGCGGCCTCAGGTCAGGCTTGCCTTTCATTGAGTCGGTTAATGCCGTGGGGAAGGAATTTCCTGATCCGATTGGGATTGAATTCCGACGGATTTCTGACTCGGTCAAACTGGGATCGTCGGTTGAGTCGGCAATGTGGGATGTCTCCGAACGTATTGACGCCCCGGAGTTCAAATTCCTTATTGTCGCCATGACCATCCAGCGTGAAACCGGCGGCAATCTGGGTGAGACTTTGGCCAACCTTTCTGAGTTGCTGCGCAAGCGCAAAGCGCTCAAGCTCAAGATCCGCGCCCTGTCGTCGGAAGCCCGGGCCAGTGCCTACATCATCGGTTCACTGCCTTTTTTCATGCTCTTCATCATCAATGTCCAGAATCATGATTACGCCAAGTTGCTGTGGACAGATCCTCGTGGTTTGAATCTGCTCATAACGGGGGGCGTGATGATGTTGCTCGGCTTCTACGTGATGTATCAGATGATCAATTTTGAGGTCTGACCATGTTTGATTTTCTGAAAGATCCCAATCAGCTTCCCATCATTCTCGGCGCGGCCTCGTTTCTTGTTGTTCTCGTCTTCATGATTGGACTAACCGAGGATCGGAGTGCCGAACGGCGGCTCAAGATGCTGGAAGCCCGTCGCAATGATTTGCGTAATGCCATGGGGAAAGATCGCGGCAGGGATGCCGCCGCGGTTGCCAAGTCCGTGGTCGAGCGGCTCAAGCTTATTCAAGGCGATACCCAGAAGGGCACCGCTCTTGAGTTGGCGCAGGCCGGTTTCCGTTCCCGTGAAACCATCTATATGTATACTTTTATTCGTCTGGCCGCCCCGCTTCTGGGCTGGGCTTTGGGGTTCTTCCTGTTCTTCGGTCTCAACATAATGGAGACTACAACCAGCAACCTCTGGATGGCAGCACTGACAGTTGGAATTGTTCTGGGCATGTTACCCTCTGTTCTGCTGCGTAACCTGAAGGCGCGCCGCATGAGTGCGCTGACAAAATCCTTGCCGGACGCGCTTGATCTTTTTGTGATCTGCGCCGAGGCCGGGCTCAGTCTGGATGCCACCTTTGAACGTGTGGCAACCGAGGTTGCGGACGCTCATCCGGACATTGCCGACGAATTCGGCCTTGCTGCGGTCGAGCTTGGCTTCATGCCGGAACGCGCCAAGGCATTGCAGGCGCTGGTGGATCGTTGTCCCTTACAGGGTATTCAGTCTCTGGTCAGCACATTGATTCAGACCGAGCGTTACGGCACGCCGCTTGCGGTCGCCATGCGGGTTCTGTCTGCTGAATTGCGTAATGAGCGCATGATGAAGGCGGAAGAAAAAGCCGCCCGTCTGCCAGCCATCATGACGGTTCCGATGATTCTCTTCATTCTGCCCGCGCTTCTCATCGTTCTGATGGGGCCCGCCTCGCTGAACATTTCAGACGCCTTCAAATAATACCGCTGGCCTTATCCACAAAAAAACGGCGCGGGATGACCGCGCCGTTTGCTTGAAAGTGGAAACTTCCTCTCAGTTGCTCACCCCACAGCTTACACCGCTGCTGCGCAGCTGGGTGCAGATGTCGTTGGCTTGTTGCGCCGAGCCGGAACCAACTGCGAAGAGGGCAGTTTTGCCGTTACTGGGCTCTATGCTGGCAACCAGACTGCCAAGAACCGTACTGTTATTCGTCCAGACGGCGATCCAGGCTTCACGGGCCGCGCTTTCGTTGTCGTATTGGCCGAGATAGACTTTTGATCCACCAAGCCCGATCGTGCTGGCCGGAGCAGGAAGGTCAGCAGCCAAACTCGGTGTTGCAGTCGGCGCTGCGGTTGGCATGGCCTCAACCTGCGTGGCGGCAGTCGGTGCGCTGGCGACCAGATCGACTGGCTTATCAGCGACAGGCGGCTTTTGTTCAGGGGGGGCTTTGACCGGCGGGGCCTCACGTGGGGCCTCTGCCACAACTTCCGGCTTGCTTTCTATGACAGGTGTCGCGGAAGCGGGGCTGAGCGTAACTTCAGTCGGGCCACTGACAGGAACAGGTTCTGCCACCACTGGTTCAGCTACAACTGGCGGCATAACGACCGGTTCGGCTACAACCGGCTGTGCTTGCGGGGCTGGGGGCTCAGCAGCCGGGGCAGCCGGTTTGTTATCGAGTCCGCCACGGGTAAAGCTGGGGCGGCCCATTGTCAGCAGGTCTTCCCGCGGGGCGCCACCATCACGCAACTGGCGATAAATTGCCATATTGCGATCAACTTCAACCGGAGAAAGGTCTTCAGCGGCGACGGCCCGGGCTTCGGTGTCACGACCATTGAGGCCATAAGCCAAGGCCAGATTCTGACGCAGCCGGGCACCGCCCTGACCGGCCAGATAAACCGGCTCAAGCAAGGCAATGGCTTTGTCATAGTCATGGGTGCTGATCAGCGAGTAAGCAAGGTTGTTGCGCAGATCAAGGTCATTCGGGGCGAGGGTGACACCGGCGCGGAAGTGGCTTTGCGCCGTGGCGTGATCGCCATCCAGATCATAGGCAATGCCCAGACCATTGAGGATGCGGGCATCGCTGGAGTCAATCGCCAGCGCGGCCAGATAAACATCCTGGGCCTTTTTGGCTTCACCCTGCGCCACATAGGCACGACCAAGATTGCGCAAGACCAAAGTGTTATTACCATCAATCCCGCGGGCTTTCTCAAGTGCCTCGGCGGACTTGGACGGATTCTTCATCTGCCAGTACACATCAGCCAGCTGAATCAGCGGGCCGACATCACTGGTGGCAAAGCTGGCGGCACGGCTATACATCTCAGCGGATGCAGGCAGGTCGCCAGCTTCGCGGGCGCTGGCGGCAACGCGCAGAGTCTCCTCATAGCTGGCCTGCGGGCTGCTGGAATCATGGCGGCCAAACAGGCTTCCCGTACTGACGCATCCTGTCAGTGTCGACAATGCAATCAGGCTAACGGTGGTGGCGCGAAGTGAAAACTTACGATTGACCATGATGAGCTCCTGCTAAATCCTCCCAAGATGTAGCAGATTCATGGAGTTCCGAAACAACCATCTCACAAGATATTCAGTTTCGACTCGTCCTCGCCCCCCAAGTGTTGCAAAGTTTCACCAATCGGCGAGGAAGGTGACTCGCAAAAAGTTAACAAAACCAGGCGCTGTAAATGTTTTAGCAATAAAATAAGTCTGCCAATTAACCAACTTCGCCAGTTTACCCTGTATAATCTTAAGGTCTGTTTGCTATTTGCCTGTCAGAGTAGAGTCTGGTGCAGCTTCAGACTTTTGGGGATGGAGGGGAACATGTTCGGATTTCGCCGCCAGAATTTGTCCATGCAGGATGTCGAGCGGTTGCTGGCTTCACCTGATCCGCAGAACAAAATTGAAATGGCCGCCCGGATTCTTGCCGAGGTACCCAATCTGAAGAATGATCCGGTAGAGCTGGTGCTGGCGGGCGATATTATCTCCCGTCTGGCACAGGATACCGAACTGATTGTGAGGCAGGCGGTTGCCTGGCAGGTGGCGCATAGTCCGATTCTGTCACCGGAACTGGCGGCGCAGATTGCCCGCGATGTCGCCAGTGTGGCTTTTCCGATTCTGCGCTATGGCCCGCTGGCGGATGACGTGCTGCTGGATGTCCTGAAAGACAGTGATGGCCGCAAGGCGCTGGCCGTGGCCGGTCGCAAGGACGTCAGCGAAGCGGTGTCCGAGGCGCTGGTTTCCTGTGCCTATGTCAAAGCCATATCCGTGCTGATGGGCAATACCTCAGCCAAGATCAGTGACAAAACCCTGCACACCGTACTTGACCGCTATGGCATCATCCCCGCTGTTAACAGCGCCATGGCCAAGCGCGAGGATCTGGCAGCGTCCGTGGTGCTGCGGCTGGTGATGGTGGTGTCTGATCGTATCCGTGACCAGTTGACCGAAACCTATGACCTGCCACCCGAAGAAGTGGAGACAATTGTCAGAACGGCACGGGAGGCGGCAACCGTGCAGTTGCTGCGTCCGATTGCTGAACATGTCGACCAACTCGCCGCTTTTATCGAGCAGATTGACAGTCAGGGGCGGTTGACCCCGTCCTTCATCCTGCGCGCACTTTGCGCGGGCGAGATCAACCTGTTCCGGCAGACTCTGGCCTATAAAGGGCGGCTGCCGATGCTGGCGATTGACGAGTTGCTGCGCGACCGGGGCCCGCTCGGTCTGCCCGCCTTGATGCGCCGTTGTAGCATTCCGATGACCCTGCTTCCAGCTTTCAAGGCAGCAATCCATGTCTTTAGGGAAAGCGACTATAAGGGAGACAGGGAAGGGCGCGCCACCTATCAGGCCAGTGCTATCGCTGCGGTTTTTGATGACTGCATGCCGATTGACGACCTGGAACTTGATGAGTTGCTGCAGGATATAGTTTCTCCGCTGCCTGATTATAACAGCGTGGCGCAGGAGTAAAATTCGCGGTAGCTTGGCGGCATCATGTGTGCCTCCAGACCGACTCCTCCTCCGCGTTCTCCCAAACATCTCAGCCTTGCTCTGCAGGGTGGCGGCGCTCATGGCGCTTTTACCTGGGGGGTTATGCACCGCCTGATGGAAGATGGCCGTATTTTCATTGACGGCATTAGCGGGGCTTCTGCCGGAGCGATTAACGGTGCGGTTTTTTCCGACGGTTTCCTGAAGGGCGGGCGGAAAGGCGCAATTGACGGGCTGGAAAAGTTCTGGCGGCAAATCTCCCAGTTTTCGCTACTCGGGCATCGCTGGATGAAGGGGATGCCGACGCCAGCCGGGCGCATGACGCTGGAAGATACGCCGGGCTATGCTGCTTTCGATTTTGTCACCCGTATGTTTTCGCCCTATCAGTTCAACCCGATGGGGATCAACCCGCTGCGGGACGTGCTTGACCGGCTGATTGATTTCGACGCCATGCGCAAGGACAAGCGGCTCAAGCTGTTTGTCGCCGCCACCAATGTCAAAAGCTGCCAGTCCCGCCTGTTCCGGGCGCAGGAGCTGACGGCGGATGTGCTGCTGGCTTCGTCCTGTCTGCCGCTGGTCAGTCCGGCGGTCGAGATTAACGGCGAGTCTTACTGGGATGGGGGCTATCTCGGCAACCCCAGTATTTATCCGCTGATCCATGAATGCAAAAGCCATGATGTATTGCTGGTGATGATCAATCCGCTCAAGCGCCAGACGGTGCCGACTTCGGCCCGCGAAATCCTCAACCGCATCACCGAAATCGGTTTCAATGCCACTTTGATTAGCGAGATGAGCAATTATGCAGTCATCTCCCAGCTGATTGAAAAGGGTCAGTTGAAGAGCAAGGCGTATTCCCGGGTCAATTTCCATCTGATTGAAGCGCCGGAAGAACTGGCGGAGTACAGTGCCTCCTCGCAGCTCAACACGGATTGGGAGTTCCTCAGCTATCTGCACGACCTTGGCTATAAGGCGGCGAAGGACTGGCTCGGTCGGCACGTTAATGATATTGGTAAAAAATCGACGCTTGATGTGATCCAACACTTCATGGGGCACCATGTCTGATCTCCTTTCTGTTGCAGCCAAACTTGATATTCCTGCCAGCGCTCTTGAGCCTTACGGACATGACAAAGCCAAGCTGACTCAGGACTTTGTGACGGAAGCGATGGGACGGCCACGCGGCAAGCTGGTGCTGGTGACGGCCATCAATCCAACCCCGGCGGGGGAGGGTAAAACCACTACCACCATCGGGCTTGGCGATGCGCTGGCCCGGGCCGGTCAGCGGGTGGCGATTGCGTTGCGTGAGCCAAGTCTGGGGCCTTGTTTCGGGGTCAAGGGCGGAGCGACCGGCGGTGGGCAGGCGCGGATTGAGCCCGCTGAAGACATCAATCTGCATTTTACCGGAGACTTCCACGCGGTTACGGCAGCGCATAATCTGCTGGCGGCGCTGATCGATAACAGTTTGCAGCAGGGAAATCCGCTCGGGTTAGATCCCCGCAGTGTGACCTGGCGCCGCGTCCTTGACATGAATGACCGGGCTTTGCGCCATATTGTCATCGGGCTGGGTGGTACAGCGGGCGGTGTCGTGCGCGAAAGCGGGTTCGACATTACAGCGGCCTCGGAAATCATGGCGATTCTCTGTTTAGCCAAAGACGCTGCCGATCTGCGGGCGCGGCTAGACCGTATTATTATCGGGTGGAAGGGTACTCAGCCGGTTCAGGCCAGCGCTCTCAAATCAACCGGGGCGCTGATGGCGCTGCTCAAGCATGCCATCAAGCCCAATCTGGTGGCGACAGCAGAGGGAACGCCGACGCTGGTGCATGGCGGGCCTTTTGCCAATATCGCGCATGGCTGCAACTCGCTGATTGCCACCAAGACCGCGCTGGGTCTGGCTGACTGGGTGGTGACGGAAGCCGGATTCGGCGCCGACCTCGGGGCGGAGAAATTCCTCAACATCAAATGTCGGGTGGGCGGGCTGGAGCCAAGCTGCATTGTGCTGGTGGCAACGGTGCGCGCCCTTAAATACAATGGGGGAGTCGCGGTTGCCGATTTGAACCGGGAAAATCTCCCTGCGCTGGAAGCCGGGATGCCCAACCTGTTTCGGCATGTCAATAATCTACAGGATTTCCATGTGCCGGTGGTGGTGGCGCTCAACCGTTTCCAGAGTGATACCGACGCCGAGATTGCGACGGTGCAGGCGTGGTGCAAGCGCAACTTTCTCGCCTGCGTTCCCGCTACTCATTATAGTGAGGGTGGGGCAGGGGCGGCAGCGCTGGCGGACGCAGTTCAGAAGACGGTGAGTGAAGGTCACGCTTTTGCACCGCTCTATCCCGTTACATTATCGCTGATCGAAAAAGTCCGGCTGCTGGCCCGCAAGGTTTATCACGCCGAAGATATTGAGGTGAGCCCTGAAGCGGCCAAAGCGGCTGCCCGTTTTGAAGCCGCCGGGTTCGGTACTCTCCCGGTCTGCATCGCCAAGACCCAATACAGCTTCTCCGACGACCCGACCCGTCTGGGCGCTCCCCGTGGCTTCCGGCCACTGGTCAGAACCATGCGGCTGTCTGCCGGCGCCGGTTTTGTGGTGGTGCAGATGGGCGATATTCTCCTCATGCCCGGCCTGCCCGCGACGCCCGCCTCCGAACGGATTGATCTGGCGGATGACGGACGGATTACCGGGTTGATGGCGGGCTAGGGCGTTTTAACCGAATGAAAATTCGACTCTCTATCGTCGCCCCCTCTGTCTAACGGAGACGGACATGCCTTCTTTCCTTCTCCTTCCCCCGCTTGCGGGGGAAGGTCGGGATGGGGGGAGAGTGGTGGGTTAGCTAGAAATTCTGGGTTTTTCTCAGCATTCCTCCCCCACCCTAACCCTTGTGTGTTGAGAATGATGTATGGTCGGGAGGTCAGGGGTGGGCATGCCTACCCCTGACCACGAGATCAAGTCCGTCCTACCCCTAGCTTTTTCAAGTCCGTGGGGGAGTTGGGGACACCCCGCGCTCCCCGCGAGCGAGGGAGGGAACAGAGGGGATATTTATCAACCAGGGGCGTTGGGCTTTACCAGATATTTACCACCTGCATGGTATTCTGGCTAAAGGTTAAATCCAACTCTAGGAAATATTTCCAATGGCTGATGAACTTCCGATATACAAACGCATAAAAGATCCCGCTCTGTCCGAACCCAAAGGCGAGATGATACTCCCCAACACCGTCGAAACCGGCACTCTGCGACGTTCCCTTGATAAGTCACTATCTGAAGAAGGGGGTGAGTGTGTGATCAAATGGGAAGATTCTAGTGGATATAAGGGTCAGGGAATCCCTATTCCTAAAGAACTTGCAGAGGGTTATGCGGAGAGCGCAGCGAAAAGTCATCCTGACATTAAACATACCGTTGAATGTAAACCCCCTAAGGGACCGTAATTCCGCTTTTCAATAAACACAAAAACGGGCAGAGTTTCCTCTGCCCGTTTTTGCGTAAGCCCTCTCTCTAACCCTTGTGTCATTGAGAATGAGGTATAGTTGGGAGGTCAGGGGTGGGCATGGATTGTTCCAAAACACTCTAGCGTCTCGGCTCAATCCCGAACAGGTTGATGGCGTCCAGCAGCCACGGCTTGGCGCGTTCGACGGCGGCTTCGCCTTCGGCGATGGCTTCTTCGGCGCGGTCAAATTCGAGCAGACCGATATGGCCGAGGCGGGGGGAGATGAGGACGTCGGGCGGGTCACCGGCCAGACGGGCGCGGGTGATACGATCTAGAATGATACCCAGCGAGTTGGTCATGACGCCGAAGATGGAAGGCTCGGCGGCGTCCCGGCGGAAAATGCGTTTGGTGAAAGGATCCAGCAGGGACAGGCGCTCGCCCAGACCGGCTTCATTCATGAAGGGCAGCAGGTCAAACCCGGCAGCGGTGGGGATGTTGCTGTCGCTCTGGCGGTTTTTGCCGAGAAGGTCGCCGGTCAGGTTAACGGCGATCACGCATTGACAGTCCAGCGCCCGGCAGATCGAAACCGGCAGCGGGTTGACCAGAGCGCCATCCACCAGCCAGCGGTTATCGACCTGAGCGGGACGGAAAATACCGGGAATCGAGAATGAGGCCCGCACGGCATCGACCAGCGGGCCATGCCGCAACCAGATTTCATGACCGGTCAGCAGGTCGGTGGCAACGGCGACGAAGGGGACGGGGAGGTCTTCGATTCGGATGTCGCCGAAATGCTCATACATGGCGTCAACCAGTTTTTTTCCGCCGACGAGGCCGCCGGAGCGCATTTTGAGGTCGAGCAGACGGACAATGCGGAGCTTGTTGAGGCCACGCGCCCATTCTTCCAGCACATCAAGCCGGGATACCAGATAGGCCGCGCCAACTAGCGCACCGACCGAAGTTCCGGCTACCACATCCGGCCTCAAACCAAGGTTATGCAGGGCTTTCAGCACGCCAATATGGCCCCAGCCACGCGCCACGCCGCCCCCTAGCGCCAGCCCGATGCGGGGGCGCTGCAGGGGGGAGGGGGATGAAGGACCGGCTGACGGTTTGTCAGCATTTTGCCCTTCGCCTCTTTTCCAGAACACAGCCATACTTCAGTGTGGCGCGAGGAAGTTAACAAAAGTTCAAGGAATTATTATAATCGCTATATGTCACAGTTGCGTTGTGGCGGCAGGGCGTCTATCACGCTGGTAAGGTTCAGGGAGCAGGAAGTTTGTCGCGACGCAGCAAATCAAAGGATCAGGAATTTAACCGGACCCAGCCCGCCCGCTCGCTTCTGGCACGGCTGATCCGGGAGTATCTGCGTCCGCATTTCAGGCTGCTGTTAATCGGTTTTGCCTATATGGGCGTTTCTGCCGCCATGACCGGAGTGCTGGCCGCCCTGATGCAACCGATTATTGATGACATTTTCCGGGCCGGTAATCCCGGACGGCTCTGGTGGGTGGCGCTGGCCGTTTTCTCGGCTTTTGCCCTGCGCGGCTTGTCGAGTTATGCCAGTGCTGTCAAGATGAATGAAGTTGGCCAGAGTATTGTCGCCAGAACCCAGCGCGAATTGTTCGGCCATTTGATCCACTGCGATCTGTCCTTTCTTCATGCCAGTTCCTCCGGTCAGCTTCTCTCGCGGGTGGTGAATGACGTGCAGGTTATGCGTCTGGCGGTTGGGGAATGTCTGGCCGGGGTTGGATCCAGTCTGCTGACGCTGGTGATTCTGGTCGGGGTCATGTTCTGGCGGGACTGGGTGCTGGCGGCGGTGTCCTTTGCGGTGTTCCCGCTGGCGGCCTATTTTGTCGCCCGCATCGCCGGACGGTTGCGCCGGGTCTGGCGGCAGACGCAGGAGCATATTGCTGATCTCAGTTCGGTCATGACGCAGACTTTTGTTGCCGCCCGTCAGGTCAAGGCCTATGGCACCGAGGGCTATGAAGAGCGCCGCATCGGCAGCATGGTTGACCAGCTCTACAAGCTGGCGACCAAGGCTTTCCGGGTCAGCAATATGTCAACCCCGGTCAATGAAATCCTCAGCGGTTTTGCCATTGTGACGGTCATTGTTTATGGCGGCATTCAGGTGATGCATGACAGCAGCTCGCCGGGCCGCATTTTCTCGTTTATCACCGCATTCCTGCTGGCTTATGAGCCGATCAAGAAGATTACCAAGCTCAACAGCCAGTTGCAGGCGGGACTGTCGGCTTCGGAGCGCATTTTCAAGATTCTCGACATGGCCCCGACCATTGTCGACAAGCCGGGGGCCAAGGAACTGGTGCTGAGCGCGCCGACGATTGAACTGGAGAATGTTGAGTTCTCTTATATTGAAGGTCAACCGGTGCTGAACAAGGTCAATATCTCGGTACCGGCGGGCAAGACGGTGGCGCTGGTGGGTTCGTCCGGGGCCGGTAAATCCTCCATCCTCAATCTAGTGCTGCGCTTTTATGATGTGAATGGCGGCGCCATCAAGGTCGGTGGCGAGGATGTGCGGGACATCACCATGGCCAGCCTGCGCCGCAACTTTGCCCTCGTCAGTCAGGAAATCGGGATTTTCGACGAAACTGTACGCGCCAATATCAGCTATGGCAGCGAAGGCGCAAGTGAAGAGCAGATCATCAACGCGGCCAAAGCCGCCTATGCGCATGACTTCATCACGGCCTTGCCGCTCGGCTATGACACTGTGCTGGGCGAGCATGGCACCCGTTTGTCCGGTGGTCAGCGCCAGCGGATCAGCATCGCCCGCGCCATGCTGCGCAATGCACCGATTCTTTTGCTGGATGAAGCAACCTCGGCTCTCGACAGCGAAAGCGAGCGGGCGGTGCAGGCCGCTCTTTCCGAGTTGCAGAAGGGCCGTACCACCATTGCCATTGCCCACCGTCTTTCCACCATTGTCGATGCCGACATTATTTATGTGATGGAAAAAGGCAATGTCATTGAAGTTGGCAGTCATGCCGAGTTGTTGAGCAAAGACGGTACTTATGCGCGGCTGTGGCGGCTGCAGGCCGGCGGGGCGCTGGCGGCATGATCAAGGTTCTGTTTGGCATTGTTTTCAGCATGGTCGCAACTGCGTTCAGAACTGTTGTTGTTATTTATCTGCTCGGGCTGGCGGTGCTGTTCATTTTTCAGCGGCAATTACTGTTTCCGGCCCCGCATGACCTCCGTACACCGGAGCAGGTTGAATCGCCCCAGTTTGTCGGACTGGAAGCCACGTCGGACGGGCGTCGTCTGACCAACTGGTACGCGCCGCCGGGTTTACCCGGTCATCCGGTGCTGGTTTATTTTCACGGCAACGCCGGGTCGCAGGCCCAGATTGCGCCGTGGATGAAAATCTATACCGAGGCTGGTTATGGCGTGCTGATTGTGGCCTATCGCGGCTATAACGGCGATGCTGGTCGTCCCAGCGAAGAGGGGCTGTATGCCGACTCCCGCGCCGCTCTTGAGACGCTGAAGCAGGCAGGGTTCGGCCCGGAGCGCGTAGTGCTGCTGGCCCAATCCCTCGGCACTGGTGTTGCGGTGCAGATGGCCAGCGAAGGCCGGGGCAGCGTCCTTATTCTTGAATCGCCTTATACCAGCATGGTGGATACGGCGGCTTTCCATTATCCCTTGGTGCCGGTGCGCTGGCTGCTATGGGATCGCTTCGACAATCTGTCCAAAATCGGAAGCATTCACCTGCCGCTGCTGATTATCTCCGGCGCACTGGATAATGTGGTGCCGCAGGAGCAATCGCGCCGCCTGTTTGACGCGGCTAATGAGCCCAAGCAGTCACTATGGATTCCCGAAGCCGGTCATAACGATCTGGCCGAGCATGGCAGCCAGCAGCGGGTGCTGGCGTTTCTGACAGAACTGGCAGAGAAGGCCCGTCATGAGCCGCATTCCCCCTGAAGCTACCCGTGTCTTTAACGGTGAAATTTTTGATGTCTACCAGTGGCAGCAGCCGCTTTTTGATGGCACGACCGCCACGTTTGAGGCGCTGCGGCGCGGGTCAACCGCCTTCGTGCTGGCGCTGCAGGGCGAGGATGTGATCTATGCCCGGCAGGAACAGCCCCGCAAAGGCGTTTTCCGCTCGCTGCTGGGCGGACGGGTGGAGGAGGGGGAGACTCCGCTGGAGGGTGCCAAACGCGAATTGCTGGAAGAGGCCGGAATGGCCAGTGATTCTTGGACTCTGGCTCGCACCTATCATGCCCCGGGCAAAATCGAGCATGATGTTTACCTGTTCGTGGCCCGTGAATGCCGGGTAGTGGCTCCGCAAAAGCTGGATGCGGGGGAGCGCATTACGCTGGAACGCACTCCGCTTGATACTTTTGTACGGGATGTTCTCGGTGCCGATGATTTCCTGTTCAGGGAATTGCGGGCCGAAGTTTTTTCAGCTTATAACCCAGCAGCAGCGGCCCGCTTCAAGGCCGCTGTTCTAGCGTGAGAACACCCACGCCATAACCAGTCCGAAAACGCTGACCAATCCGACCCAGACAAACAGGGGTAAGCCGCGCCCGCGTTCTTCAGCTTTCATCTGTTTTGCCTCTTTTCAACTTCTGCTGCCAGTTTGGTGAAAAAACTTTCGGCCAGTTCGCTGGCGACGCGGCTGGCCAGATTCATTGCCTTGTCGAGCAGGGCGATGCCGATATGCGCTTCGGCATCGTAGTGCAGAGCGGTGCCGTCAGCAGCGGGAAGCAGGCGAACATGGGACAGGCCATGCGCCTTGCCAACCCAGCCGCTGGCTTCAATGGTGATGGTGTAGCTTTCGGGCGGCAGCACATCGGACAGAACAATAATTCCGGTAAACAGCACTTTGACCGGGCCGATGCGTACCCGGGCTTCGCCGACCCAGCGCGTATCACTCTCGCGGGTGACCTTCTCGCACTGGGGAATACAGGCTTTGAGAATGTCCGGGTCGCAGATGGCCTCCCACACTATGGCAGGCGGTGCCTTGAAAGGATGCTGGCCGGTGATCTTCATGTTCTCTGTCTAAACGGGGGAGCGCCTGTCGGAAAGGGAAAACCCTGCGGCATTCTGTGACAGCTTTTAACCTTCTCACAATTGTTTTTATCAGCTATTCTGCAAATAGTTGAAATATATGGGATTTCGGTAAAATTTTATGAAACCTCTCGCGACCTTCGTGAGCGGCGTTGCCGCTGCTTTTTTCCTCCTGTCGAGCCCGGTTTGGGCCCGAGTTGTCAAGACTGCCCCGGTCATTAAGCCGGATTTAACCACAATCGTGGTTAAATCAAACCATAAGCTGCCTTCAGAATTTGAGAGGGAAATTATGGCGCCACGTAAAAAAGCTGAGACTCCTTCTGCCTCTGATTCTGGCTCTGGGGTGAAACTCCCCAATTACACGGGGTTGCAGGATCGCACCCGCAGGAGCATTCCTCCTGAGTATATGGCGCAGTTGATGCAGGTGGCTGCAGTTCTGGACAAGCCGCTCGATGAGTTTTTGGCGACCAGCTATTATGAAAGCGCGGGAACTTTTAACCGTCATATCAAGCCGATTATTGAGCCGGCAATGGGTAAAAAGCCGCCGCGCTATGGTGATGCGACAGGCTTGTTCCAGTTCCAAGGAGCTACTTTCAATACCGTTATGAACAGAAACGCCAAGGCTATTTTGAACCAGACCAAGGGAATGGATTTGGGGGACGGCCTTTTTACGGATGCGCAGGTACGGAAGCTTCTGGAAAATCACAACGGGCGGGCAACCCCTGACCTTCTGGCTTTGCGGAGCAATGTGATTGTTTCGGCTTTTGCCAAGCATTATCTGGATCAGGACTCCGGCGGACAGACTCCGGCGGCTCGCTATTCTGCCCATGTGACTGGTACGACCAAGCCTTATGATCTTGGCGCACATCCCGACTTCAAAAACAAGCCTGCTGCGCCCGACTTCGGGGTCATTGCTACCAGTAATCCCGGTATCTTCGGCCCGAGCGATAAGCCGCGTACTTATGGCGAGGTGCGGCAGACCCTCGAAGGTATCATGAGTGTTGGGGGGAGATTGGCGCGTGAGAGTCTGGGGGTCGGCTATAATGAGCGCCCGACGGCAGCGAGTAAATCAGGGGACGATCTGAAGCGGGAGGCGACCAGTTTCTTCGCGACCAGCGGGGAAGAAGTAAAGTTGCCCAAGAGCTTTGTGTATCAGGGGCTCTCAAAAGAAGAACAGGCGACATACCGGGAGCGCTTTGCTCATGAGGCTCTGCGCGGTGGTTACAACAGAGGTCAAAGCCAGCTTAATCTTGACGAAACCACTTGGCTGATTGCCAGTCTCAAACGTCAGGGGCTGTTGGCGCAGAATAGTGCGGCCAAAGACTTCAACGACCCCCGCCTGAAGCAGGCGCTGGCTGCCTTTCAGGAAAAGGTCGGAATGGTTGTTCCGCCCGAGAGCCGTGGTTTGTTGATGCCCGCCGCAAAGGTGGCGCTTGGCATTTATAACGAGCGTATTGATACGCTGGCCGGACGTCAGTTGGAGCAGCAGCATGGTTTGAAGGCACCGGGTGTGCTTGACCTCAAAAAATTGGCCAAACTGGGAAAAGATGATCCGGAGCGTAAGAATGTTGATCCTGAGGCTATTACCAAGCTTAAGAAAGTGCTGGCGGAGAAAGGCTTTCTGGCTCGTCCCAGTCAACTCGAAACCCAAGTGATCCATGGCAAGAAGGGCCGTCAGATCACGCGCAAAGTTCGTGTTGAGGGCGACTTCGATGCCCAGATAGACAACAAACTTCTGCTCGCTTACGAAACGGCACAGATCAAGAATGGTCTGCTTCCCAATGGCAAGCTTGACCAAGGGTCGTTGCAGGTGATTAAGGGGCAGGCTGTTGTTCCAGCCGCCAAGCCGGTGGTTGCCGCAACTCCGCCGCCATCCTCGCCAGCTGCGGCAATGGCTGTTGTTGCCCGTCCGGCGCCAACGCCCGCGCCAGCGCAGGCTGCTGACCGTACCCCTGCTCCTGCTCGAACCCCGGCTCCACCTCCGACGCCGCCTGCTGCCACAACGTCCAGACCCTCTCGTAAACCGCCCAGAGATAGAAAAGTCGGGCCAGTGGCAGAGTTCAATCCTGCGGCACACCCCGAAGTAGCGGCGGACGTGTCGGTTTCGCTGGATGCTTTACGGGCTGCCCTTGAGACTCCGCCCTCGTCTAAAGCTGCGCCTGTGCCGGTTTCGGTTGACGTGGGGCCATCTGCGGCAGCTACAACCCGTCCTGCTGCCGAAAGGCCGGAGCCCAGTTAACCAGAATAGGTTTGACTTCGGCTGTCCATCTGGCCTAATCCCCTTTAAGGATAAAAAAGGGGGAGACGGGCATGGAATTTACCCAAGATCAGCAGATCAGGGCGCTGGCGCTTGAATTTGGTGAGTTGTTTCGTGATAAAATAGGACACCATGTTGTTTCAGCGGGAGCGCCGCTTAGTAAGGAGTATGCACGGGGGGCTGAATTGCAGGCCCGGACCATTCGCCGGAACTCCATCATTATCGTCAATCTTTCCTCTATGAATGCCAGCGTTCTGTTGCAGGGTAATACGCACCACAATACGCCCTGTGGTCTGCTTGATGTTAAAGGCGAACATGGCGACGTTGTGGCCCTGTTCAATGCCGTCTGCGCCGGACTTGCGCGCGCCCGCGATGTTGAAAGCGCCGCAGATCGCCAGCAGCATTACACCCGTCCGTCCAGCAAACCGGAGCAGAGCAAGCCGCCGGTACGTTCCGGCTGGAGTAAACGCCAGACACTGAATGCTCTTTATGCTGACTCCAAGTCACAAAAGAAGGCTGCGCCACAGCCCAAGCGGAGATAAATGTTATGACAAACCGTAACAAGAGTGGTCGTTATGTGCCGCCTCAGCGCCCGGAAGTGCATGTGCTGCCGGGCGGGGATGTGCCTGTTACTTATTTTAATCTCGTCGCTGCGATTGTCGCGGTTGGTGGCAAAACTCCCGGCGCGACGCCCGGCAGCGGGCGCCCCAAATGGACAACAGCGCGGGCTAATGACCACCTGCCGGGGTGGCATGAGCAGCCTAAAATTCACAAGCGCGAAGCAGCACCTGCGGCAAAGCCTGCAAAACCGGCGGCTGCGCCCAAGCGTTGACCTTGGCGGCACTCTGGCCTAGCCTTTGGGGATGAACACCACCATCTCCCTCGGCTCCTTCAAGATAGCCAATGACCAGCCGCTCGCACTGATTGCCGGGCCCTGTCAGATCGAATCCCGTCAGCACGCGCTTGATATGGCCGGTGCGGTCAGCGAAATCACCAAGGCGCTGGGCATGGGCTTTATCTACAAAAGCAGCTACGACAAGGCCAACCGCACTTCGCACACGACCGGACGCGGCATCGGTATGGATGAGGGGCTCAATATTCTGGCCGAAGTCAAAAAGAAGTTCGGCGTTCCGGTGCTGACCGATGTTCACGGGCCGGAGCAATGCGCCCCAGTCGCCAAAGTGGTGGATGTGCTGCAAATACCGGCCTTTCTTTGCCGCCAGACGGATTTGTTGCTGGCCGCCGGTGCGACCGGCAAGATCATCAACATCAAGAAAGGGCAGTTTCTGGCGCCGTGGGACATGAAGAATGTTGCCGCTAAAATCGCCTCCACCGGCAATGAAAAAATCATGCTGTGCGAGCGCGGGGCCAGCTTCGGCTATAACACGCTGGTTAGCGACATGCGAAGTCTGCCGATTATGGCTCAGACCGGCTATCCGGTGGTGTTTGACGCTACTCATTCAGTACAGCAGCCGGGCGGGCAGGGGACAACCTCCGGCGGCCAGCGCGAATTCGTGCCGGTATTGGCGCGGGCGGCGGTGGCGGTTGGCGTGGCCGCCGTCTTCATCGAAACGCACGAGAACCCCGATTGCGCCCCCTCCGACGGGCCCAACATGGTCAAGTTGTCCGATCTTAAGGGACTGCTGGAGACTTTGCAGGGCTTTGACCGGCTGGCGAAGGGCTAGGGCCCCCTCCGGCTCGCTGCGCTCGCCACCCTCCCCCGCAAGCGGGAGAGGGCTCAAGAATACAGTCCCCTCTCCCGCGTAGCGGGGGAGGGTTAGGGAGGGGGGGCGCTTTCTGACCCCATAATTTTATCAAACAGGGCTGGCATATTCTGCGTTTCTGG
Source organism: uncultured Pseudobdellovibrionaceae bacterium (assembly GCA_964429685.1). Lineage (GTDB taxonomy): Bacteria > Pseudomonadota > Alphaproteobacteria > UBA2400 > UBA2400 > CAYSDE01. Next base: position 11,700 of record CAYSDE010000005.1, on the reverse strand, counting down.
AATATTGAGGTGAACCGAATTCCAAGGTCATCCAATCTTCAAGGAGTCAAAAAATGTCTACTATTGCTTCCGTTATTGCCCGCGAAATTCTTGACAGCCGTGGCAACCCCACCGTTGAAGTTGAAGTCCAGCTGGAGAGCGGGGCTGAAGGCCGCGCTGCGGTTCCCTCGGGTGCGTCAACCGGGGCGCATGAAGCGGTTGAGCTGCGCGATGAAGACAAGGCCCGCTATGGCGGCAAGGGTGTGCTGAAGGCGGTTGCCGCCGTTGAAGGCGAGATTTCTGACGAACTGATCGGTATGGAAGCGCTGGATCAGGTTGAGGTTGATATGGCGCTGGTGGCGCTGGATGGTACGCCTAACAAGGCGCGTCTGGGTGCCAATGCCATTCTCGGAGCATCGCTGGCGGTCGCCAAGGCGTCAGCCAATGAAACCGGTCTGCCGCTCTATCGTTATATCGGTGGCGCTTATGCTCGCACTTTGCCGACTCCGATGATGAACATCATCAATGGCGGCGCTCATGCTGATAACCCGATTGATTTTCAGGAATTCATGATCCTGCCGGTGTCGGCGGAAACCGTCGCGGAAGCCGTGCGGATGGGTTCGGAGATTTTCCAGTCGCTCAAGAAGCAGCTGAAATCGCAGGGCCTCAATACCAATGTCGGTGATGAAGGCGGCTTTGCGCCCAACCTTGATTCGGCTGATGCCGCGCTGGCGGTTATCATGAAAGCCATTGAGTCGGCAGGTTACAAGCCCGGTGAGGATGTTCTGCTCGGCCTTGACGTCGCCGCGACTGAATTCTTCAAGGATGGCAAGTATAACCTTGCCGGTGAAGGCAAAATTCTTGATAGCGCCGGGATGGTCAAGATGTATGCCGACCTCTGCGCCCGTTACCCGATTGCTTCGATTGAAGACGGTCTGGCCGAGGATGACTGGAATGGCTGGAAGGCCCTGACCGATACGCTCGGCAGCAAGGTGCAGTTGGTCGGTGATGATCTGTTTGTTACCAACACCGCCCGTCTGCAGCGTGGCATTGATATGGGTGTGGCCAATGCCATTCTCGTCAAGGTCAACCAGATCGGCACCTTGACCGAAACGCTGGAAGCCGTCGATACCGCGCACAAAGCCGGGTATCGTGCCGTGCTGTCGCATCGCTCCGGAGAGACCGAAGACACCACAATTTCGGACATCGCGGTGGCGACCAACTGCGGCCAGATCAAAACCGGCTCGCTGTCCCGCACCGACCGCATCGCCAAATACAACCAGTTGATCCGCATTGAAGAGCAACTGGGGCAGGGCGCGGTCTACGCCGGTCGCCAGCTTATCCGTATGCCCAGTGTAAAAAAAGCGGTAGCGTAAAGACATAACCAGTGCGCCCCTCTCCTCTGCTTGAGGAGGGGGGCTTTTGCTGTCTGGCTATTTATTTTGGCAAAGAGAGCGATAAGCGGATTTTGCTGCTGGGGTTGATGGCGCGGTCGCATTTCTGGGGTAGGTCATCTCAATCTTTTTTTCTTTGCAATCCAGAGTGCCTTCGCGTTGGAAACCTTCTTCGGATTCACCAAATCCGCATTGTATTTTGATTGCCATTTCGGTTGGTGTATAAGATTTGGCGATAGCAAACTTGGTATGCTCAAGCATTCCGGACGTATCGCAACCCAATGCCTCATAGGCAGGACGCGCCAATGGAGAACGCTTATCCATAAGTCCTTGTAAGCTAGAACGAGTTTCTGCGACTGTTGCCCGAATTTTTGCGGCAAGCTCCGGATTCTTCGCCATGAGGTCCTCTACAGGCCCTGCATGAGCCAAGCCATTACTGAGCGCAAAGAAAACTGCGGCAAGGGTAGAAGGTAATTTCATAATCGGAAGCTCCTGAAAGAATGCCGTTATTTTATCATATTCAGCAATCTCTTCTCAAGAACAATAGCGGCGGCTCAACAGCGGGATCATGCGTCTGTGATACACATCAATGGCGCGCATTGCTCTCTGTCCTTTATATAGCTTTTTATGTTGACGGATTTATCCATCCGTGATTCTTTAACACTTAATGCACCAGATACTTGCCCTTCCTCTCCGACTGATTGCGCGCCTGTTTCGTTCAGGGGGAGCGCTGGTTGGGGCTTTTGCCATGCTTTATGCGGTTTTCTTCATCTTTGAGGGCGACCGCAGCATGAGTGCTTCCGAAAAACTCAGCAGCCAGATTGCAGAATCGCAGACGCGTCTTGAGCAGATAACTGCCGAGCGTGAGGCGATTGAGCGCAAGGTGGTTGCTTTGCGTCCCGGCACCATTGATGGTGATCTGCTGGATGAAGAAGCACGCGAAGCACTGGGGTATGTCAAGTCGGGCGAAGTCGTCATTCTCGGGCGCTGATATTGCATTGCGAGATGAGTTGTTGCCAGCAGGCCCTTGTTTGCCTTGAAATCTTCTCCGTTCCGCGTTAACCAATGCACGCAATTTTGTTACGGAGAATCTGATGGCAACGTCCGCCACACTGGCCCCGATTGGCCACAATTCCAAACTGTCAGCTCCCACAAAGGATCAGCTGTTGAGCTGGTTCAGGGATATGCTGCTGATCCGGCGCTTTGAGGAGAAATCCGGTCAGCTTTACGGCATGGGGCATATCAACGGTTTCTGTCATCTTTATATCGGTCAGGAAGCCGTGGTGGTCGGTGTTCAGTCGGTACTGAAGCCGGTGGATAGTGTCATCACGGCTTACCGCGATCATGGTCACATGCTGGCTTGCGGAATGGATGCCCGAGGGGTGATGGCCGAGTTGACCGGCCGGCAGGGCGGCTATTCCAGAGGGAAGGGCGGCTCAATGCACATGTTCAGCCGCGAGAAGAATTTTTATGGCGGTCATGGCATTGTCGGGGCGCAGGTGCCGCTCGGGGCCGGGTTGGCTTTCGCCCATAAATACAAGAAAGACGGCGGCCTTTGCGCGACCTATATGGGCGACGGCGCCGCCAATCAGGGTCAGGTCTACGAGTCCCTCAATATGGCGAAGATATGGGCGCTGCCGGTTCTTTTCATCATTGAAAACAACCAGTATGCGATGGGGACTTCAGTCGCCCGCCATGCCGCTGGCCAGTTCTACCGGCGTGGCGACGGCTTCGATGTCCCGGGCAAGGCGGTTGACGGTATGGATGTACTGGCTGTCCGTCAGGCGGCGTTTGAGGCCGTGGAATATATCCGCGCCGGCAAGGGGCCGATGATTCTGGAGATCAAGACCTATCGCTATCGCGGTCATTCCATGTCCGATCCCGCCAAATACCGCAGCAAGGAAGAGGTTGAAAAGTACAAGACCGAGCAGGATCCGATTGAGCTGCTGCGGACGAAGATTCTGGCGACCGGTCAGGTCAAGGACGAGGACTTCAAGAGGATTGAGGCCGAGGTCAAGGCCATCGTGCAGGACTCCGCAGATTTTGCACTGCAGAGCCCAGAGCCCGATCCGTCCGAGTTGTGGACTGATATTCTTGTGGAGGACAAATAATATGGCGACCCAGGTTCTGATGCCCGCTTTGTCGCCCACCATGACGGAAGGCAAACTCGCCCGCTGGAAAAAGAAGGAAGGCGATGTCGTCAACGCTGGTGATGTGATTGCCGAGATCGAAACCGACAAGGCAACCATGGAAGTTGAAGCCGTGGACGAGGGCATCCTCGCCAAAATCATGGTTCCTGAAGGGAGCGACGGCGTGAAGGTAAATACGCCGATTGCTGTTATCACCGAGGCTGGCGAGAAGCTGGACATGAGCAAGTTGGCAGCCTCCCCCTTGCCCCCACCCCAACCCTCCCCCGCTAAAGCGGGAGAGGGAGAAGTAAAAGCTGCTGTGATTCCCTCTCCCGCTTGCGGGGGAGGGCTAGGGAGGGGGAGTGCTCCAGCGATGGAACCAGAAGAATGGAGCGGCCCCACCCTCAAGCAAACCGTGCGTGAAGCCCTGCGTGATGGCATGGCCGAGGAAATGCGGCGGGATAAAACCGTTTTCTTGATGGGCGAAGAAGTGGCCGAATATGACGGAGCCTACAAGGTTTCGCAGGGCTTGCTCAAGGAGTTCGGGCCCGATCGCATTGTTGATACGCCGATTACCGAAATGGGCTTTGCCGGTATTGGCGTGGGCGCGGCCTTTGGTGGACTGACCCCGGTTGTTGAATTCATGACCATGAATTTTGCCATGCAGGCGATTGACCATGTCATCAATTCGGCGGCCAAGACGCTGTATATGTCGGGCGGGCAGATGGGCTGTCCGATTGTTTTCCGTGGCCCCAATGGGGCACCGGGCCGGGTTGGTGCCCAGCACTCCCAGTGCTTTGCCAGCTGGTATGCTCATGTGCCGGGCCTCAAGGTGGTGGCGCCGTGGTCGGCGGCTGATGCCAAGGGGCTCATCAAGGCCGCCATTCGCGACCGCAATCCGGTGGTTTTCCTGGAGCATGAGCTGCTTTATGGCCAGAGCTTTGAAGTGCCGACTGATCCCGACTTTATTGTTCCGATTGGCAAGGCGAAAGTTGAGCGCGTGGGAACGGATGTCACCATTGTCACCTTCTCGCGCATGGTCGGTTTGGCCCTGCAGGCCGCCGAGCAATTGGCCGAAGCAGGGATTTCTGCCGAAGTCATCAATCTGCGCTCGATTCGCCCGCTGGATACCGCAACCATCCTGACCAGCCTCAAAAAGACCAATCGTCTGGTGACGGTTGAAGAAGGCTGGGCGTTTGCCGGTATCGGTGCGGAACTGGCCGCGTTGGCGATGGAACAGGCCTTTGACTGGCTGGACGCTCCGGTGGCCCGTGTCAGTGGCAAAGATGTCCCTATGCCCTATGCCGCGAATCTGGAAAAACTGGCCCTGCCGCAGATTGAAGATATTATGGCGGCAGCCAAAGCTGTTTGTTATCGGAGCTGATCATGCCTATTGAAGTTCTCATGCCCGCTTTGTCGCCAACCATGACTGAAGGCACGCTGGCCCGCTGGCTCAAGAAAGAGGGCGATACTGTTAAAGCTGGTGACGTGATTGCCGAGATTGAAACCGACAAGGCGACCATGGAAGTGGAAGCCGTCGATGAAGGCAAACTTGGCCGGATACTGGTTCCCGGTGGTACCGCCGGGGTCAAGGTCAATGCGCCGATTGCGGTTATTCTCGGCGAGGGGGAGGATGTGAGCATGATCAAGGCTTCTTCAGCATCTGCCGCCGCCCCCCTCCCTAACCCTTCCCCGCAAGCGGGAGAGGGAACGAAGAAGACCGTTGCCGCTGCTCCCCCCTCTCCCGCTTCAGCGGGGGAGGGCCGGGGAGGGGGCGCCGCTGCAACTGCGACCCCACGCATTGCCGCCACCCCGCTGGCCCGCCGTCTCGCCGCCGAGAAAAGCCTGAGCCTGTCCGGTCTGCAAGGCAGCGGCCCGTATGGTCGTATCATCAAGCGCGATATCGATAATGCGAAAACTACTTCTGTCGCTCCGGCTTCCGCACTGGTAACCAGCGGCGGCCCTGTTGTCACCAACCCACTTGGGCAGGCCTTCACCGCGCTGCCCAATAACAACATCAAGAAGGTGACCGCCCGCCGTCTGCTCGAGTCAAAACAGACCATTCCGCATTTCTATCTCTCGGTTGATTGCCGGATTGACCAGTTGCTCGCCATGCGCAAGCGCATCAACGAAACCGGCGTCAAGGTGAGTGTGAATGATTTTGTCATTCGCGCCGTGGCGCTGTCGCTGCGGGAGATTCCGGCGGCCAATGCCTCGTGGACTGATGACGCCGTGCTGCAGTTCACCGATGTGGATGTTTCGGTGGCCGTCGCCACTCCCAATGGCCTGATTACCCCGATTGTGAAGAAAGCGGATGGCAAGGGTCTGGCAGCCATTTCTGCCGAGATGAAGGATCTGGCCGAGCGCGCCCGTCTCGGCAAGCTGAAGCCGGAAGAGTTCATGGGCGGCGGTTTCACCATTTCCAACCTTGGCATGTTCGGCATCAAGGAATTCGCCGCTATCATAAATCCGCCACAGAGCTGCATTCTTGCAGTTGGGGCGGGCGATCAGCGTCCGGTAGTAGTTGACGGCAGGATTGAAATTGCTACCGTCATGACCTGCACCCTGTCGGTGGATCACCGATCGGTTGATGGGGCGGTCGGGGCTCAGTTCCTCGGTGCCTTCAAGAAGCGTATCGAAGATCCGGCACTGATGCTGCTGTAAGGGGATGTCATGGGGCTAAGTCTCAAGGAACTGGTTGAACTGGCGATGATGGATTGCATCATGGATCAGCCGGTTACGCTTGAGCGCCTTATGGGAGCGGGGGCACCTTGGCATGAACTCAGCGGGCGCCGGGATGTTGGCACGGTTATGGCCGAGTCCCTGCATAATTTCCTTGAGGGCCAGTTGGTTACGGTAATCGAGATTGCCGAGGGTGAGCTTGGTACGCCACTGGTGAGTGGTGAAGCCGCTATGGCGCTCCAGCGCGCCGCCGAGCATCCAGAAATGCTGGCACAGGTTCAAGTTGCCGTTACTGAAGACGGCAAGGCTTATTACAAGAAACTTGCACATAGGTATTATAATGGCTGACTCTTTCGACCTTGCTATTGTTGGTGGTGGCCCTGGCGGTTATGTCACCGCCATTCGCGCCTCACATCTGGGCATGAAGGTGGCGTTGGTGGAAGCCAACCATCTCGGCGGGGTCTGCCTCAACTGGGGCTGCATTCCGACCAAGGCGCTGCTGCGCTCGGCGGAAGTTTACCGCTTGATGAAACATGCCGAGGCTTACGGGCTGGCGGCTGACAATATTCGTTTTGATCTCAAAAAGGTGGTGGATCGTTCCCGCGGGGTGGCGTCGCAGCTCTCCGCTGGTGTGCGCCACTTGATGAAGAAGAACAAAATCACGGTGTTTGACGGCTATGGCAAGCTGGCTGGTTCCGGCAAGGTTGAAGTCGCTGGTAAGGGCGTGATTGAAGCCAAACATATCATTCTTGCCACCGGCGCCCGCGCCCGCGTGCTGCCGGGGCTGGAGCCTGACGGCAAGCTGGTCTGGACGTATCGTGAAGCCATGGTGCCCGATACCATGCCGAAATCACTACTGGTCATCGGCTCCGGCGCCATCGGGATCGAGTTTGCCAGCTTCTACCATATTCTCGGCGCTGATGTGACGGTGGTTGAGGTGATGGATCGCGTCATGCCGGTCGAGGATGAGGAAATTTCCGGCCTCGCCAAAAAAGCGTTTGAAAAGCAGGGGCTGAAGGTGTTGACATCGGCCAAGGTGGTGAAGCTGACCAAGGGGACGGATAACGTAACTGTCACCATTGACGTCGGCGGCAAGATGCAGGACATCACGGTTGACCGGGTCATCTCGGCGGTTGGTATCGTCGGCAATGTCGAGAATATCGGGCTTGAAGGCACCAAGGTCAAAGTCGACAAAGGCCATATCGTGATTGACGAATGGTGCCGCACCGGCGAACCCGGTGTCTATGCTATCGGCGATGTGGCTGGCCCGCCTTGGCTGGCGCACAAGGCCAGCCATGAAGGTGTGATTTGTGTTGAAAAGATTGCGGGGAAGGAGGGCGTTCACCCGCTCAACACCCTCAGCATTCCCGGCTGCACCTATTGCCATCCGCAGGTGGCCTCGGTCGGTCTGACCGAAGCCAAAGCCAAGGCGGCGGGCCACACCGTCAAGGTCGGGCGTTTCCCGTTTCTGGGCAATGGCAAGGCCATTGCCCTCGGTGAGCCCGATGGCCTCATCAAGACCATCTTTGATGCCACTACCGGCGAATTGTTGGGCGCCCACATGATTGGCGCCGAAGTGACCGAACTGATTCAGGGTTTCACCATTGCCAAAACAATGGAAACGACCGAAGCCGAGTTGATGCACACCGTCTTCCCGCACCCCACGCTGTCAGAAATGATGCACGAGTCTGTTCTGGACGCCTATGGGCGGGTCATGCACTTTTAGAGTGAACTCCGAGCGGGTCATTCCCCTGCTCGGAGTTTGATATTCCCCAGTTACCGGCTGTAATACATTTCGTATTCAATCGGATGCGGCATGGTTTCGTAGCGCAGGCACTCTTCCCATTTGAGCGCCAGATAGCCTTCAATCATGCCCTTGGTGAAGACGTCGCCCTTGAGCAGGAAGGCATTGTCTTTTTCGAGGGACTGCAGCGCTTCGCGCAGTGAGCCGCAGACATTAGGCACTTTGGCCAGCTCTTTCGGCGGCAGATCATACAGATTCTTGTCGATGGGATCGCCGGGATGGATTTTGTTCTGGATGCCGTCCAGACCGGCCATCAGCATGGCGGCATAAGCCAGATAGGGGCAGGCGGCGGGGTCGGGGAAGCGCACTTCCACCCGCTTGCCTTTGGGGCTGGTGACATAAGGAATGCGGCAGCTGGCCGAACGGTTGCGCGATGAATAGGCCAGCAGCACCGGCGCCTCATAGCCCGGTACCAGACGCTTGTAGCTGTTGGTGGTGGGATTGGTGAAGGCGTTGAGGGCCTTGGCGTGCTTGATGATGCCGCCGATATAATACAGCGCAGTGTCGCTGAGATCGGCATAGCCCGACCCGGCGAAGAGCGGCTTGTTGGCTTTCCACAGGCTCTGGTGGCAGTGCATGCCCGAGCCGTTATCGCCGAACATCGGCTTGGGCATGAAGGTGGCGGTTTTGCCGTAGGCATGAGCCACATTCTTGACCACGTATTTATAGAACTGCATGGCGTCAGCACAGTTGACCAGCGTGTCAAACTTGATGCCGAGTTCATGCTGTGAGGAAGCAACTTCGTGATGATGCTTCTCCACCTTGACGCCCATTTCGGCCAGAACGCTCAGCATCTCGCTGCGCAGATCCTGCGCACTGTCCACCGGTGCTACCGGAAAATATCCGCCTTTGACCGACGGGCGATGGCCCATATTGCCTTCTGCATAGGCGCGGTCGGTGTTGTAGGGGCCTTCCGAACTGTCAAACTTGAAGCTGACTTCGTTCATGCTGACTTTGAAGCGGACATCGTCAAACACAAAGAACTCGGCTTCGGGGCCGAAGAAAGCAGTGTCGGCCAGCTTGGTTGAAACCAGATATTTCTCTGCTGACTTGGCGATGGAGCGAGGGTCGCGGTCATAGGGGCTGCCAGTGGCGGGCTCGTAGATGTCGCACAGAACAATGGCGGTCGGCTGTGCGGCAAAAGCATCCAGACGCATTGTCGGCAAGTCCGGCATCAGGATCATGTCGGATTCGTTGATGGCTTTCCAGCCGGCGATGGAGGAGCCGTCAAACATGAAGCCCTCTTCAAGGCTGTCCTCATCAATCATGCTGATATGCATCGAAACATGCTGCCAGAGGCCGTTGAGATCGGAAAAGCGCAGGTCGAGATAGGTGACGCCATTGGCGGCAAGGAACTTCAGTGCGCTCTTGGCATCCTTGACCGTGATCATACCGTTCTCAAAAATCTTGCTGCTGGCTTTTTCTTTCACGTCCGACATGCTGCTCTCCTCTGGGGTTAGATTGCGGCGGAACCGCGTTCTTTGGTACGGATGCGGATAACGTCCTCGATGGGAAGGACAAAAATCTTTCCGTCGCCGATGCGCCCGGTGGCGGCGCTGTTCAGCAGGGCTTCGACGATGCGCTCGGTCTGGTCGTCTTCACAGATGACCTCCAGCTTGACCTTGGGCAGAAAGTCGACCACGTACTCCGCGCCGCGATACAGCTCGGTGTGACCCTTCTGGCGGCCAAAGCCTTTAACTTCGGCAACCGTGATGCCCTGCACGCCCACCTCGTGAAGGGCTTCCTTCACTTCGTCGAGCTTGAAAGGCTTGATGATGGCTTCAATCTTCTTCATGTAGTCTGGGTAGCATTCCCGCAGACGAAAACAAGGGGCGGCAACCGCTAAAATTTACGGATTTGCCTAAATTGGAGGCGGAGTTGCCTGTTTTTTAACCCGATCCTGTGTTAAGCTCTTGACGGGACGGGGCCAAATCTGCGATGTACGGAGCGCGAAAACTGTGGCGGCCATAGCTCAGCTGGTAGAGCATCGGATTGTGATTCCGAGTGTCACGGGTTCAAGCCCCGTTGGTCGCCCCATTTTCCCTCTTTAACTTAACACATTGCAAACATTTGCCGCTTAGCCTTTGCTGCCGTAGGGGAGGCTGAGCGCCATGAGTCACTATTACAACAGTTCCTTGTCGCTGCTGACCGCCCAACAGGTGCGGGTGGTGGATGCGTTGGCCGTGCATCAGGGAATCAGCGTTGAGAAGCTGATGGGCCGGGCCGGGGCCGAGGTTGCGCTGGAAGTGCAGCGGCGGTGGTCGCGCCGTCCAGTCACCGTGTTATGCGGGCCGGGAAATAACGGCGGGGACGGTCTGGTCGCTGCGGCCGAGTTGAAACACAAGGGCTGGCCGGTCACGGTAGCCCTGCTCGGCGCGGCCAATCCGCTTTCGAGTGAGCGCTGGGATGGCGCAAGTGTTCCCTGTACGCCTGCCTGCATTGACGGGGCCGAGCTGGTGATTGATGCTCTCTTTGGGGTCGGACTGGATCGTGATATTTCTCCCGAGGTGCAAGCGCTGTTCGCAAAAATCAGGAAACAGAAAATTTCGGTGCTGGCGGTAGATATTCCCTCCGGTATTGAGGGAAATACTGGTCAGGTGCTGGGGGCAGCGCTGAAGGCTGAGGTGACGGTTACCTTCGCTCGCAAAAAGCCGGGTCAGCTGCTGCTGCCGGGACGGCTCTATTGCGGCGAGGTTGTGGTCGCGGATATTGGCGTTCCGGCCGATACCTATGCCTGTTTGCAGCCCAACTTGTTTGAAAACGGCCCCGCTTTGTGGCGTGAGGTTTTTCCGGCACTCGGCGAAGACAGCAACAAATATGCGCGGGGAGCCTTGCTGATTGGCGGCGGCGCACAGATGACCGGCGCGGCCCGGCTGGCGGCGCGGGCGGCGCAAAGGGCAGGGGCCGGACTGGTGACGCTGGCTGTTCCCAAAGAAGCGGCCCCGGTTTATGCCGCCGATCTGGCTAGTTGCATCATCCGTCCAACAGAGAATGACTCGGTTTGGTCTAATGTACTGGAGACAGTCCGTCATGACGCCATTCTGATCGGCCCCGGCTATGGCCGTGCTGCCAACACCAAGCGCCATGTGCTGCAGGCGCTGGCGCTTAAAAAGCCGATTGTGCTGGATGCCGATGCGCTGACGGTTTTTGCCGACGCCCCGCAGGAATTGCTGTCGAAACTTCATCCGGCCTGCGTGCTGACTCCGCATGAAGGCGAGTTTGCCCGTCTCTTCAAGTATGAGGGGGACGCGCTGCGTCGTGCTTCGCTGGCGGCGGTATCATCCGGCGCGGTGGTAGTGCTAAAGGGTGCAGCTACGGTGATTGCTGCTCCTGATGGGCATTGTATTATTAACAGCAACGCGCCGCCTGATCTGGCGACAGCGGGCACAGGTGACGTTCTGGCCGGGATTATCGCGGCTCTGCTGGCGCAGGGAATGCCGGTTTATGCCGCCGCCGCCGGAGTCTGGCTGCACGGCGAAGCCGCCAAACGCTTCGGCCCCGGCTTAATTGCAGAAGATATTACGGCCCAGCTGCCGGGGGTTCTGGCGGAACTGCGAAAATCCTGATAACGTGCAGAGGGTTCTTTTCTGGAAGGTAGGCGTGCAAATGAAAGTAGTTGCTACACCGGGGGCTGAAAACGTGGTGGCAGGAATGGGCGCAGGAGGCGTTATCCTGTTAGTCTTACTGTTTTGGGTTGCTATAGTTTTTCTTG
>CAYSDE010000004.1:0-35567 GCA_964429685.1 uncultured Pseudobdellovibrionaceae bacterium | reverse complement strand
ACGGCGTCATCCGCCACGTCATGAATCTGGAAGCCGTCAACACCTATGAAGGCACCCACGACATCCACGCTTTGATTCTAGGCCGCGCCATCACCGGAATTGCAGCTTTCTGAGCAAATCCCGAGCAGATGGACACATCTGCGACCACGTCAGGCCTTTTCTTCGACCCACTCGATGCGTGCGCCCAGCGCCGCAAGATTTTCTGCAAAATCGGGGTGTGCGCGGCGGATGGGGTGTGCGTTTTTGATGACAGATTTTCCGGGAATGCTAGCCGCCACCATCAGCAAGGCAATGGCCACCCGGATAATATAAGGGCTTTCCACCTCGGCTGGCACGAGCTTCTTGCCGCCAAAGGTGATCATGCGGTGTGGGTCGCAGAGCAGCGCGTGAGCGCCGAACTTGGACAACTCCGAAGTCCAGCCCATAGCACCCTCGTATATCTTGTTCCAGAACAGGGCGTTGCCTTCCGCGCAGACGCCGACCGCGATAAAGATGGGCAACAGGTCAGCCGGAATATAGGGCCACGGCGCAGCCTCCACCTTCTGCAGAATGTTCGCGGTGAAGGGCTGACGCACCTTCAAGCCCTTTTCCACTACCGCTCGTGACCAGCCGTCTTCGTGAATAACCTTCACCCCGAACTTGGCGAAGGTACGGTCGATGAGCGGAAAAAACTCGGGCGAGGAATTTTTGACCGTGACGCTCCCGCCGGTAATGGCCCCCAGCGCCAGAAATGTGACAACCTCGTGGAAATCTTCGGTGAAGGTGAATTCGCCCCCGCTCAGCGCACGAACGCCAGTTACCGTCAGGCGCGATGTGCCAATGCCCTCAATGCGGGCGCCAAGGCTAACCATAAAGTGGCAGAACTCCTGCACATGAGGTTCACAGGCAGCATTGGTCAGTACCGATACGCCCTCGGCCAGCGCAGCACACAACACGAAGTTTTCCGTCCCGGTGACAGAAGCGTAATCCGGCCAACTGCGGGCTGCCTGCAGAGGTGCCAACAGACGTGCGATGATGGCTTCCGGGGTGCGCGTGATGTCGGCTCCAAACAGCTCCAACAGCTCGATGTGCGGGTCGATCTCGCGCACGCCCAAAGTACAGCCCTGCACGTCGTTTTCAATGCGTGCCTCGCCAAACCGTGCGAGCAGCGGCGGCACCAGCATGATAGACGAGCGCATTTCCTCGGGCAGCCGGTCTTTGGCAACGCTGAAGGACGTGTTTTTATGGTGGATGTCGAGCGTGCCAGTCGTGCGGTCGAGTGCCACACTGCTGCCCAACGCACGGAAGACTTCAAGAATTCTCCGGGCATCCGTAATGTCAGGCACACCGTTCAGGCGGATGGGCTCGCTGCTCAGCAACGTAGCGCACAAAATGGGCAGAACCGCATTCTTGTTGGCAGACGGGGTAATGCGCCCGGTCAGCGGTATACCGCCATTGATGATGAGATTGGCCATGCCCTTGCCCCTTCTGTTGACGAATCCGCTCGCACCATAATGCAGGAATGACGGATTGACCACTGGGCAGAGGCCCACAAACTAGAATTTGTGAGCATGGACAAAGCGTCTGAAAAGTTGCTCGTCAGTATGGTGTTGGTCGGCTTGATCTGAAGGACAGCCGACAAGGGAGAACAAAACAAAAATCCCACGCGGGTGGCTAACCCGCGACGACGTATTTTCATCTTTCTAGCGTGCTGCGCTCAGCGTGGCTATCGGACGGGCGAAACGCATGGCTTGTATGCCAGCAGCCGTAATACCGCTTCCCGCAACTGCTCCGGCCCCTACCATCAGGCCAACACCGACTTTGGCCATCGCGGCATGCCCGGGATGTTCCGCCGCTGCTTGCGCAAAAGCCGTCCTGACCTGATCTGAAAAAGACAGCGGAGCCGGAGCCGCCGCCGTCGCGGGAATTTCTGGGTTGGCGAAGGCATCAATATTGATCCCCTTCTCCTGCAGGCCGCCCGTCACCTGCTGCAGCTGCTCAACCGTCAGCTCTTTGGCCGCTTCGCAATTTTTATCAGCCAGAGCCGCAGTGGGATAGGCATTGCGCGGATCCGCTCTGGCCATATCGACTGCCGATTGCAGCGGCGCCGCAATCGCCTCGGCCACCTGCGTCACATGAAGCTGCCCCGGCCCGACATTGACCGCATAGGGATCTTTGCTGGTCAGCAAAAGCTGCGGCTCTTCCGGCGCATAACTGCGAGTCAGCCCCCTCCGCAGCTTGTCCTCAAGATCAACTACGGATTTTGAAAAATTAGCGGCGGCAACTTCAGGACTGGTGGTGCTTTCTGTTTTGTAAGCGGAGACAAACCTCTCCATTTTCCCACCCACATAAGCGCTATAGGCAGGGTGACTTCCATTATGAAGAGCAAGGCCCATCGCCATTGCCCCAGCCTGTGTTGAAGGCAGTTCCATTATGTTTTTGGGATTATTCCGTCCACCGACAAAGGATTCGAAAGGAATATCCTTATTCTCTTCCTGCACCGTATTCCAAATCTCATTTGGAATAAGATGGTGAAGTTGCATACTTTCACAGGGACGATCACTGTTAACGACCTCCAGCAGCAAGGCGCTGGGACGGTTTGCCAGTCTGTTAAAAGCTAACGGAAGTCCACGCTGCATCGGCATATTTTACAACACAGGTGATGAAAAGAGCGTTAAGGGTTCTTTTGAGCGAGATGGGTACCATAGGCGCTCCCCATGTCATTATTAATGACACACTGCTTTATGTAAAAATAATATTCAGCTGTCATATTAACCATGCCGATGATCTTGGCAACCTTGCAGGCTTTCCACAATTTGTGTGTCATCATGGCGCCACTCAGCATATCGACGGGCTGAAAGAGTTGCAGCCCTCCTGTCGCCTCCACATCAACGGTAATGTTAATCACCGGTCGGCAGGTCGGAGGGAAAGGTTTTCCCAGCCGCTCATAGTCACGACGCGCCCACTCCCAAGTTGGCTCTTCTGGCCCGTACTCATATCGCAGACAGTCAACATAGGGGATGTCGAGATAGTAGTAGTTGCCCGTCAGCGGATATTTTGCTTTCGGATTGGGCTGCACATCATAGGGGAAAAGCCGCATGCCGTCGCCGACAACTTCGCGCAGCACATTGGCCAGCTTTTCAGAGACCATGTCGTCTCCGCAGATGTCGTAGGATTTGTCGGGCGGCTTGGGTGACCCCAGCAGCAGCGGCCCGTCAAAGCGAAAATCTTCAGGGAGCCGCTGCTTCTTGAAATTGTAGTCATTGACCTGCTGGATATTCTTGATCCGGCTGAAATCCGGTTGCAACCCCGCACAATTAAGCTTCTTGGCAAAAACATAAAAAGCGGATTTGGCAACAGTCACTGGTCATTCTCCACGCCGACGAACACTCTCAGCCTAGCCCCAACCTTCCCGAGGCTCAAGCGATGTTCTGTTTCCCTCCCTGCGCCCTTCTGTCACTTGCCAGCGCCTGTGGCGGGTCTAGCTTGCTGCACATTGGCTATCACCCTAGGAGGAACCCATGCGTAAATCCTGCACTTCAACATCTCTCGCCCTTGCCGTTCTGCTGTTCAGTCTGCCTGCCTTCGCGGCAGAGACGGCGACGCCTGCTACTCCACCGATGCCACACGGCATGAACATGAGCGCCCCTGCCCCCATGGCTGGCATGATGCAGGCCAAGCCCGACACAGATGGTATGCGCAGTGAATGCCCGATGATGAAGGGTGGTATGGGCCGTAGCGGTATGGGCGGCAACATGCGCGGTATGATGACGCTGATGCAACATCCCGAAGGACAGATTGCTTTCCTCAAGACCGAACTTAAAATTACCGCTGCACAGGAAACCGCATGGTCGGCCTTCGCCGATGCGCTGCGCGCCTATGCGACACAGATGAATGGTACCCATGATACAATGACTCAACAACGCAGCGACGGGAACAAGCCCTTACCGGAGAGCCTGTCGTTCCGCGTTCAGATGATGGAAATGCATTTGGCCAGCCTCAAGACCTATCAGGAAGCCGTCACCAAGATTTATGGTGCCCTGACTGACGAGCAGAAAAAAACTGCTGATGATCTGCTGGGTATGGGCCGCTGACCCTTTCCCTGAGTCGCACAAAAACACCCCCGCATTCCCTTCCCCGGTATGCGGGGGTTTTGTCTAAAATCCCCGCTATTCAAGCTTCTGTCCCCGAATCAGCTGAATCTGCTTGCCAGCCAAGCCCGCATCGTGTTCTTTGTCTGCAGTTTCTGGCCAAAGGCTTTCCGGGTGGAGGATTTTATGCGTATGCGTTCGTTTCTGGTACTGTTGGCTCTGCTGGTGACAGGCAGCCTGATCGCGGGTCCGGCCGAGGCTTTGACCCGCGCCCAAACCCGAGATGTTCAGGAAAAGCTGGTGCTGCTGGGCTATGAACCGGGCAAGATTGATGGTGTCTTCGGTCGAAATACCCGCCGTGCGGTACGGGCTTTCCAAAAGGACGCCCAAATCCGCACCGATGGTGTCGTCGGCCCGCAGACCCTCACTGCGCTTGAAGAATTTGTGGCGCGGGGTGGCCCGCTCTCCCGTAGCCCGGCGGCTAACAATCAGCTGGACATATATGAAGATGTGCTGACCGACCGGCTATCCTCCGGCACAGTCACCCTGCCCTCGCGCTTTGCCAAGGTTGAAGTCAGCCGCGCTGGTGCTGGCCGCTACAGCATTGCCATTAACGGTCAGGTGGTTTCAACCAGCCCCGGCGGCAACGGTCTACCCCGTATCTCCCGCACATTCCAGATGCCGGGTGAGGATGCCATTGTCTTTGCTGCGGCCAGTGGAAACGCTGCCTGCCGCCTTGAACATACTGTCATCGTCGTCCGCAATGATGGCAGCTTCCTGCCCCCCACCCCTATCGGCAACTGCAAGGAAGTACTGAATGGCCGCGTGCAGGATGACGAACTGGTGCTGTCCTTCCCCCCGGTTTCCGTACCCTCCTGGCGGATCGAGGAAAGCTGGGTCTATCAGTATGGCAAGGTTGAGAAGCGCTGATTGAGCTATTATCAAACAAAGGGCTCTGACGCCAAGTCAGGGCCCTTTTTCGTGGCAACGTTAATTATACCTTAAGCTTTTCATATCAGCGGGTTATGGTTAATTTTTATAAAGCAACCTGATGGCTTTGTGTTGCAAAGCAACCTGAAAGTATGTTATTTGTTAACGGCTCGCGCAGTTGGCGCCTTCTTTGAGATTATCAGGAGCATCATGCGGCTGGAATATAACGGCGAAAGCAGATGGACCCCCCTTCCCGGCGCCGCACTGGAGGCTTTCGTGCGGGCGACCGGCGCTCAGGTCGGGCCGGGTTTGCCGGATGTGGTCTGGCAGACTTTGCCCTTTTACGATTTTACCGCCCTCGTCCGCCTGCCCGACCCCGTCGGCGGCAAGAGCGAATGGTACCTGACCAATGGGGGCCGCTACTGGCCGCTCGACAAATTCGGCGTCACTATTGCCGCCCTCAATGAAACTTCGCCGCTGCGCCTGTCCCGCGATACCGTGCGGGCTTATTTCCGCTTCTGGTGCGCCTTCACGATGATGCCCAAACGCTGTCTGGTGCTGGACGTCAAGGAGCCGGAGCTGGCGGCGGAAGCGGTTGACGAAACCGACCTGCTGCTGCGCGGCGTCACGGTTGAGGGGCAGGGCCCCAAAGGCTGGCTGCTCTCGGCAACTGTCCTGCTGGATGGTGAAGTCCAACGCCGTTACTTCCGGGTTTCGGTAGACGGTCAGGTTGAGGCGCTGGAGCGGGTTTCGCTCTCGCTCTCTGATGTCACCCAGCAGCGCAAGGCGAGCTGAAATGGCGGGACTTGTAGCCGAAGGGCTCGATTTTTCGGACGTTGCTACCTACGGTTATCATTCCGACCGCTGGAACTTCGTTGAAGGCGAGGCCTTGGTTGGCATCGTCGCCAAGCTCAATAAAGAGCAGAACCGCTACGTTATCAGCCCCACCAACAGCCGTGTGGTCTGGCGAACCCTGCTCTTTTATCCCGGCGCCACGCTGGTGCGGGTTACCGATCTTTCCTGGCGCCCACATGGCCTGACCATGTATTTTATCGGCCTGCGCGGCCAGTATCGGCGCCTTGATGGTGCCCGCCGCTTCATTCACTTCCTCAACGACAAACTGCCCCTCAAGCTGACGTCGCAAAATGTCATCGACTATTTGCGCTTTTATTGCTTTTTCGTACGCTGGCAGGGGCGTCCCTTTCTTCTCATCGAGAAGCCGGATGATATGGGATATTTCAATCCACCGCTGACAGACGGCCTCAAGGCACAGATTGAGGGAGTCCTGAAACCGGTCACCATAAGAAAGGAAGATCCGGCTGAGGGATACCTGCTTTCAGCAGTTGTCCGTTATAGCGACGCCCTGTTTGATTGTACTTTCTCAGTGAGTCCGAAGGGCCATGTCAGGATGCTGGGCGAAATCGAGTTGCCGGTTGAGGTGCCGACAGTTCAGGGCATCAGTGCCGCAAAAGCATGGGTTGCCTGACCGGAGTTTTATTTAGCCTCTGGCCAGTCGCGTTAACCTTGTTAGAATGAACGAAGAGTAGAATGCCCGGGATCGGGTTGCAAGGATAGTGAGCCAGACGTTGAACGCTAATGTAGACACAAGCCCCGCTTCGCAAGCGGACACCGCGTTGGTAAAGCCGAGGCGCTCCCTGCTGGCGCCGTTCAACCGCGCTGGCGCCCCCAGTATTCTCGACCTTGGTTTTGACGCCCAACCGGGCACCGACGATGCCGAGGGCGTGGGGCAAGATGAGCTGCTTGAGCAGACCTCTCATGATCTGGTTGGCTTCCCCGGTGAACGCATCGGCCATATCTCCTACGGCTTTGAAGGGGAGCGCTGGCGTATCCGCAACGCCGTTTGGGTGATTGCCCAGTCCTCCACCGGTGTTGTCCTGCTTGATCAGGTCTACCGTGCCGGGTATCGCATCAGCTTCGATCCGATGATCAATTGCAGCGAATATCTTGAATCCTTCGTCAACATCCACGACAAGGCCATCTGCCTTGACTCCCGTGCCAATACCGAACAGCTGGTGGCCATGCTCAGCCATAATCTGGGTATCGCCGGGGCGGCAGTTGACGGTATCTTTTTTGATTCCTCCATGCATCCTCCGGCCGCATTGCTCGCTCACCGTATGGCGATGGCTTATGCCTTAGGTGCATCGCTACAAATTGCCTACGAACTACGGGAGTCGCCCACTCTACCCAACAAGGCTGACCGCGACGCTTACTGGCGCCAGTGTTCCAAAGACCATTCGCGGATGGCCAGCGCTTTTGCCCAGACAGTTATCAACGCCATGGCCATCACCAACGGGTCGGCAATGGCTGCAGCAATCCGCGAATTTTACGACTATGGAAGACTGCGTGAGAAGTACGATCAGGAAGTCATCAACTACTACCGGGCGCTGCCCGTCAGTCTGCTCAAGGACCCCAAAGCCATGACCGGCGGCTTTGACGTCATGGGCCGCGCCCTCAATCTCAAACTGCCCGGCGTGGTCTATGCCACCCGCCACGACCCCAAACTCAACCTTCTTGACCCGGAAAATCTCGGTGCCGGACAGGAAATTATTGATGCCGTAGCAGCTCTGCAGCAGGCGCGCAGAAATGCAGGTGTCAAAGACCGGGATTCATGGCAAGTTCATCTGTCAAAGGTCTGAATACGCTACCGACACCTAAAAGAGAAAGCAGCAGGTTCACATGGCTACACCACGTTACCAACCCCTCTCGCCCTTTCCCGAAATGGGATGGAACTATCTTGGCCCACAGGATCTTTACGCCTTTTTGGGCGCAGTCAATCAGCGGCCGGATCAGTTGCAGCTGAACCCTCAGGCGACCCATGTTGCTTGGCGCCAATCCCCTTTCTACGAGACTGCGGCCATCATCCGTGCTGTTGATCAGTCGTTTCAGCCCAACGGCCTGACGGTCTGGTTTATCGGACATCAGGGCGTGTTTTATCTGCTCGACGGCAACTCGGAGCCGATCCATCGCGTCAACGCAATCGCGCCGATCCGCCTGTCCGAACAGAACTATGTTGATTACCTGAAATTTTTCTGCACCTTCGTCTACACCGAAGGCGCCACCTTCCGCATCGTCGAGAACCTGCAGGATCTGGAAGTCTATGGCCCTGCCCCTCCCGGCTTCGATCATGCTGTGATGCCCTATCTCAAGCCGGTCACCATCTACCAGCGCGGTCAGGATGGCTCTATTTTTGCCGAATCCTCACTGGTCTATCAACACGCCCTCTACCATGTGCGCTTTCAGGTGCAGATGGACGGTCAGGTTACCATGCTGGACGATAAGAAAATTCCAGTCGACCTCCCCCGCCCGATGGAAGCCGGACAGGGTCAAGCCGGCGGTGGTCAGGGCTGGTAACGTTTTACCAACTACAAACAACCAAAAAAGGCGGGCCTCAACAGCCCGCCTTTGTGTTGAGGCAAGGAACGCGCCAGCACATTGCCGCAGACAAGGGCCAGCCATCACCTATGATTCCGTCACCGGGCAACAGCTTGATATTTATGTCCCCGCCAAAGAGCGGGCTGGCCCGCATCCGGTGATCGTGTTTGCGTATGGCGGACGCTGGCAAAGCGGAAGCCGTGAGGAATATGCCTTTGTCGGTCACGCCTTTGCCAAGCGCGGTTATGTGGTGGTCATTCCCGATTATCGCCAGTATCCCGCTATCCGCTTTCCCGCTTTTGTAGAGGATGTAGCCGCCGCCACCGCCTGGACAACGCGAAACATTGCCAGCTATGGCGGGGATCCGGATCAGTTGAACCTGATAGGCCATTCTGCAGGAGCTCAGATCATGGCGCTAATAGCCGCTGATCCCCGCTATCTGAAAGCCCATAACCTCGACTCCCGCATCACTGTGCGCCGGGTGGTCGGGCTGTCGGGCCCTTATGATTTCATCCCCGAGGCACAGGACGTAAAGGCCATTTTCCCACCTGAGAGCTATCACGATATGAAAGTAACCAGCTTCATCACTGGTAAGGAATCTCCCATGCTGCTATTGCACGGCGATGATGATACGGCAGTCGCCACTTACAACCACGAGCGTCTGGCCAAGAAAATTCTCACAACTGGTGGGCAGGTGAAAGTCATCACCTACCCCAAGATTGATCATATCTGGATCATTGGCGCCCTGACTTGGTTCAGCCCGCACGGAAGCAGAATTATTGAGGATATAGACCAGTTTCTAGCGACACCCAACTGATGAGCGTGTTCTAACTAAACATGCATTCACCGTGGGTACACTCAAACTTGAAATACCCCGGACACAGCTAAAAACCCCAAAAAATTGCTGACGAAAAAAGTGGCTGCTGCAACCACTCCTTAAGCATACCATGGCAAGATAGCAGAACTCAGACCAAGACAATTTGAATTGTGGAAAGGAGAAAGCGATGAATCGCTTCCCGTTATATCTGGCCACCACTGTTCTGGATCACGTTCACGCCCGTCATGTTAATCGCCACCAGCAGGGCCCGCCCTGTTGAAGCCTGTGCCTTGCACATTCTATGCGAGGCCCCGGTAGAGACTTCCTCCATAGGGCACTGCGCCGGGCGCTGCGAGGTAGCGCCCGGTGGCGTGCAGAGCAGATATTGCGTGTGACGGCTCACTCTCGTCATTCTCGACCGGAGTTTCCAGCGCCGAAATCAGATACATGTTGGGAATGGCCCCGTCAGAAGCCGGGCGGGCAGAAACCGGGCGAGGCGTGTTGGTGTGCCAACTGGCGTCCATCAAACCCGGTTCGGCAATCGGGGTAGCCCCATCGGCAACATAGAGGGGCGCATTGTCAAATTTGCGTTCAAAACGATCATACACCGCCTGCAGGCTGAGCGCCCGGCCCGTCGACGAGGCATAGAAAACGCCGCGATTGGCCGAAGCTGCTTCCGGCATCACCGCTGCGGCGCGGGTTGAGGGATTGGAGTCCATGGCGCTCAGGAAACGCAACGCCCCCCCCGCTCCCAGAAAATGCGCCAGATAGAGATCAGTATCCGTAACAGAGCGGCCCAGTTTGCTTTCCAGATAGCGCTTGTTTTCACCCGCATACTCCGCCGCCATCAGCGCCGAAACGCGGGGATCCTTGCGGAGATCAAGAATTTCCTTGCGCAAAGTGCGGTTGGCCACCACCGGCGTCCCATCAGCACGGCGGGTAATGGCATCCGCGTAATTACCAAGGCCGTACTGGGCCCCGTGCTTGTCGACCATATCCAGCCAGGTTCGCTCAATGAACTGGTAGAGCCCTGACGCCGAGGAAGTTTTAGCCTGCGCGTTAGGGTTGAAACTGGACTCGGTGGACGCTTTGGTCATCAGGTAGGCAAAACTGACCCCTACCTTCTGGCTAGCCTCAGCCACTGCCTTATAGATATGGGCCGGAACCGTCACCCCCCGGCCAGCACTGGAAACACTGCCTGAACCACCGCCAAGTCTTTGACCTGGAAGGGTTGGCGGCGTTGGCACAGTGCCAAATATGTAGCCGGATGCTGGCATCTGGGTTCTCTCCCTAGAGGTTAATTTGCAACCATCGTGCCAGATTTGGAAAAGTGGAGATTTGACTCCCCCTCAAAATTCGAATCGGGTAATTCTTTTGTCAAAGAACGCCTTTCAGGGAGGCAAAAATGGCAAAGCCAGCACCGCATCTTGCCTATGATGATTTGGCCTATGACCGGAACGTACCCGCTCATATGCTGGTTCGTCTTTACGATACACTTGAGGAAGACGGGATTGATACCCCCACCACCGCCCGGGGTGGGCATTGCCGGGTTACGGTGATCGCCCGCCTCGGCCCCATTCACCGCGATAACAAAACGGTTTACGTCACTGTTATCTTTCCAAGTGCCAGCATGGCCGGTGTCGTCCATCAGGAGCATCTCCATGCCCAACGTGTTGACTGCACCAGTGAGCAGCTTGAAAGAATGTTGACAGGCGAAGAGAAAATCCCCAGCGGCCTCAACGCCCAGCTGGTTAAAAAAGCCGTCGGACTGCTCAAAGATCGCGAAAGAAAACTGGCCCGCACGCAGGCCCGTTTCAATGCTCTGGCGGAGCGGGCGCAACAGATGGAGCCGGAAGATCGTCCGCAAGTACAGGCGGGCCCGGTTTTCTTCCATAAGGGGCGGCATGAGTTTGTCCAGCCCTTTACCTTTGCCAATGCTCCGGCGGGAGAAAACCGGCTGTGTCTTTCTGCGGCTGAAATGTGGGGCATGCTGCACGGTCACCTTGATATTCCCCCAGGCATTGACAGACATCAGCTCAAGGGCAGGCTTACCGTCATCGAGAAACAGATAGAAAAACGCGAAGACAAGCACCGCAAGGCACGGGCTGGAGGTTTTGCGGCTTTCATGTAAACTGCGGGCACATTTTCGAGGTGCCCGATGACTGCCTATACCCCGCCGCTGGCCGATATGCGTTTTGCCCTGACCCTTGCCGGGTTCGAGAGCGACATTACGGATGCTGTGCTTGAAGAAGCGGCCAAACTGGCCAGCGAGGTCATTGCCCCTACCAATCGCGACGGCGACAAATTCGGTGCCAAACTGGATGCAACGGGCAATGTCACCACCGCCCCCGGCTTCAAAGCCGCCTATCAGGCCCTGCAGGGCGCGGGCTGGTGCGGCGCACCGTTTGATCCCGCTTATGGCGGACAGGATTTGCCGTGGGTGCTGTGTTTCGCGCTGCAGGAAATGTGGGCGACCGCCAATATGGCCTTTTCGCTCTGCCCGCTGCTGACCCAGGGCGCGGTTGAAGTGTTCGCCACCCATGGCACCGAGGCCCAAAAAAAACTCTATCTGGAGAAACTGGCCACCGGTGAATGGACCGGCTCCATGCAGCTCACCGAACCGCAGGCGGGCTCTGATGTTGGTGCGCTGCGGCTTAAAGCTGTCAGGAAAGACGATCACTATCTGCTGAGCGGCCAGAAAATCTACATCACCTATGGCGACCATGATTTTACCGATAACATTCTGCATATGGTGCTGGGCCGGGTGGAAGGTGCTCCGGCTGGCATCAAAGGCATTTCGCTGTTCGTCTGCCCCAAAGTCCTGCCCGATGGAACCCGCAATGACGTGAAGGCCATCAGCCTTGAACACAAGATGGGTATTCACGGCTCACCCACGGCGGTCATGAGTTACGGCGATAACGGCGGCGCGGTTGCCTATCTGATCGGCGAAGAAAATCGCGGCATTGATTACATGTTCATCATGATGAATGCTGCCCGCCTCGGCGTTGGCCTGCAGGGCCTCGCCATTGCCGAACGTGCTTTGCAGCAGGCCCGCACCTATGCACGGGAGCGCATCCAGAGCCGCGATCTGCGCAAACCCAAAGAGGCACCGGTCGCCATCATCAATCACCCCGATGTCCGCCGCATGTTGCTGACCATCCGCGCTTATACCGAAGCCATGCGGGCGCTGGCCTATGAAGCTGGCGCGGCGCTGGACAAGAAGTCCCCCCGGGCTGATCTGCTGACGCCGATTGTCAAGGCATGGTCAACCGATCTCGGGGTAGAGTGCGCCAGTCTTGGCGTGCAGATACATGGCGGCATGGGCTATATCGAAGAAACCGGCGCTGCCCAGCTCTATCGTGATGCCAAGATTGCCTGCATCTATGAAGGCACCAACGGCATTCAGGCCAATGATCTGGTCTTCCGCAAAGTGCAGAAAGACGGCGGCAGAATGGCGGCTGATTTTATTGCCGAGGGCCGTGCCGCACTCACCGTCCTCGCGCAGCATAAAGGCGAAGATGCTTCAGTGATTGCCCGCGAAGTCAGTATCGGCCTCGACGCGCTGGAACAGGCAACCCAATGGCTGATCTCTGCTGAAGCTGTTGAAGCCGCCAGCGCCGCCAGCCCCTATCTCAAACTGTTCGGGCAGGTCGCCGGTGGGGTGATGATGGCCCGCAGCGCCGCTCTCGCTTTGACCCGGCTGGGCGAAACCGGAGACGATCACGCTTTCTGTGAAGCCAAACTGGTCACTGCCCGCTTCTACGCCGAACAGCTCCTCCCCCCTGCCCTCGCGCTGGCCGAGAATCTGGGGCAGATGAGCAAAACCGTAATGGCGCTGGATGGGGAGACGCTGTAGCGTCTCAGCTCACAACCCGCCACTTTCCGTCATCATGCAGGCGGTACAGCGTCTGGCCGTTCTGGTCGCGCAGGGCAAAGCGCACACCGACCGGCATGGTTTCCGCAGCGGGCAAGGTGGAGCCGCTCAGGGCGACCCGCAGCTCGGGCGGATAGTTCCATTCGATGTAATTGACGAGGCGGGCAGGCACGTATTGCTGCCACTCTGCGTCACGCCGCTCAATCAGCGAACGGATTTCTTCAGCAGGAGGAATGCGGAACTGGCTGCGATCCATGATGTGCAGACGCCGTCCGCTATCCGGTGAGGTGAAGGTTTTGACAAAGCCGACTTCCTGCACCGGATCGGTAAGCTGGGCGAAGCGGTTGACGTACCATTTGGCATCCTGCACCGAGCCGGTGTAGAAATCCGTCGGCGCCGGCAGGTTGAGCTTTCTGACCTTGTCGAGAACATAATCAACCCAGTCATCACTGTTCACATTGCTGTCAATATCAACCAGCGGCAGGGGCTTGATTGAGGTGCCGAACACCGCCCGCACCATGTCCAGCCGCTGCTCGAAGGTAAAGGGATTACGCACCACTCGCGAAATCTGGGTCGATCCGAACGCGACAATCGCGGTGTCACAATCCGAGCGCATCAGATTGATCAGCGCGCTGTGCCCGCGATGGGGCGGCTGCATCCGCATAACGGCAAGCCCGACCCGGCCACTGCCGATCTGGGGAGCGTCTTCATAGTCTTTCTTGCTGGCCATCTGTAATCCCGTAGTCTAGGTTCTTCGCCGCACCTTAACAGCAAAACGCAAAAAAAACAGCAGGGCAAGAATCCCCGCATAAATCAGCGGTTCCGTCTTGTCCGCCTTGGCCATCCAGTAATAATGCAGCACGCCCAGAATGGCGATGGGATAGACCAGCTTGTGCAGCTTTTTCCAGCGGGCCCCACCCAGTCGTTTGACCATCTTGTTGGTAGAGGTCACCGCCAGCGGCACCATCAGCACAAACGCAATCATCCCGGCGGTGATGAAATTACGACGGAGAATATCTTTCCAGATAGCCGCAAAGTCAAAGAAACGGTCAAGGCCGACATAGGCACCCAGATGCAGGGCCAGATAGAAGAACGCATAAAGCCCCAGCATCCGCCGCAAACTCATTGGCCAGCTCCAGCCGGTCAGCAGCCGCAACGGTGAAACCGCCAGCGTAATGAAAAGAAAACGCAGCGCCCAATCCCCCAGAAAGCGGATCACCGCTTCCACCGGATTGGCTCCCAGCTGACCAGTAAGACCGCGTGTCACCAGCCATACCAACGGCAGCAGACAGAGCAGGAAAATGAGGAGGGAAAAGCTCTTTCTTGAAAACAGTCTCATGATGGTTATTAGCCTACTCTCCCGGTCTATCCTACTATCTCATCGAGAGAGTTGACGAGGTATTTATTTGAGGAAAACTGTCTTTGATGACAGTCTCCACGCCATTACCGTCAAACGCTGCAGGCCGCCTCAAGGCGAGATGTGGCTTGGCGCTGCCGGGAATGCATTTCAGCAGAAGCGCTGTGCACCGCCACCTCGTCCAGCCAGTTGCGGGACAAAGCGCGACGGGCTGCCTGCCAGATCAGTTGTGGCGGGCGGGTGACGTCATCTTGCGGAAAGGTGTTGTAGGGAATTTTTGACACCAGACCGTCTTCGCAATCACGCTGATATTCCCGCGCCAGTGTATCGGCACGATATTCGGGGTGATTGAAGCAGAGTGTATGGCGATTGAGGCGATCCCGCGCCAACCCCACCCCGGTCAGCGGATTGGAGGCGATTACTTCAACACTCCGGTTCCGTGCCAGTTGCTCCGGGCGAATGGTTGAGAAACGCCCGACCGGCACGACAAACTCCCGCCCCAGACCGGCCACCAGCGGATCCTGTGGCCGCAGGATGGTTTGCGGAAAAACCCCGAACAGCTTTTCTTTCTCAAGTTGGCGTTCTATCCCGTGGAAATGCTTGAGCGCCGCCATCGCCGCCCAGCACAGATAAAGCGAAGTCGAAACATGGTTGGCTGCCCAGTCAAAAACCTGCTGCAATTCCGGCCAGTACCTCACCTCTTCGCAGCGCTTGAAGCCAAGCGGGGTGCCATTGATGACCAGCGCGTCAAAGCGGCGACCCAGAACGCTGCTGACCGGCTGATACTGCTCCAGCGCATACGCCCAGTCTTTCTGACGGTTTGGCACCAGTTCGACGGCTTCCGGCGCCTCCACCCGCAGACAGGTCAGGCGGACGGAGTGGTCGCCTTCCGCCAGCAACTCTGCCAGCAGCGCCTCATTGGCCCGCTTGGCAGGCATCAGGTTGAGAAAAGCGATTTCAAGCGGACGCCCGCCCGATCGGGCCGACGAGCAGCAATCAGGAGAGTTTGCAAAAGAAGAAGGTAATACGACTGTCATGGCCAGCTCCCAAGTCCAACAAGGGACTCACAGAGCCTTACGGCCTGTGCGCTTTAGCTTTCGTAACGCGGTGCAAGCTGCCCCTCAAATTCCGCGAGCCGTTTAAGGTGGGCCAGACCGTATCGTTCGCTAATACTGCACAGGCTTAAAAGCCAGGTCAAGAAAAAAATGCAGTGCCACCGGCAGTATGACGGAAAGCTCCGTCATTTTTTGGTGTTACTATATCAAATAAAGCAGAGTAATCTTTGTCCGCCAATGAGCAACGAACAGCTTCATTCAATATGTCGTCAAGGCCAATCAAACATTGAGTTGCCAAACCGGCGGCAGAAGCTTCCTTTAAAAACAGCGACACGTCTTTTTTCAGGTGTTTTATGGGAAAGTTTGGTCTTTCATAATCCCGTTCCAGCATACGTTGAAGCTTTTTGTCGTATGTTGGTGCATACACGGCACTACTCCGCACAACCGCCATGAACCGCTCTGTATCAATACTGAGGTGCTGAACTAGTCCCAGACTTAGCGAGAACGCGGCTGTCATTGAAGCAATTAACTGATTCATAGCGAGTTTAACCGCCGCCGCGTGCCCGACTGGGCCGATCAGAATTGGACAAGGGCCGAAAGCATGAAGTAGAAGCTGCCAGCGCTCGAATTGCTCAGGTTCAGCTCCAACCATGACAATTAAACTGGACTTCTGAGTCTCTGGTACACTTCCAAGGACAGGCGCTTCTAGATATTCGCCTCCGCGAGCAACCACGGACTTTTCTATCTCTTTGCTCTCAAATGGTGAGATAGTGCCCATCTGGATTATAGTCCGTCCAGTAATATGGCCCGCAGTTTGCGGTGATAACACTACTTCAGCAATTGCATTTGCATCAGCCAGCATCAGTATGGTGCAGTCGCTGGCGGCAATAGCACTTGCCGGGTCGCCCGCTACTTTCGCTCCAATACTTCCAAGTCCTGCTGTCTTTTCAAGAGACCTATTCCAAACAGTCACTATGTGCCCATGCCTAATAAGGGCTTCAGCCATAGGCGCACCCAGAAGTCCTGTTCCAAGAACTGTTACTCTCATGCGTTTATTCCCTTTGGCTTGTAGTTTGGCTTCCTGATAAACACCAAGAATTTTGGTCGTTCCTCTGAAGATTCACCAGCAGTATGACAGAAAGCTTGAATTAACCAAACCGGATTCAGTATAGTCGGACATTAAATCTTATCAGCTATTTTTTCAGGAGGTCTTTATGGCCCGAACTCAACGCATAACTGCCTTGGCCAATCAGGCCTTTGAACTGGTTAATACTGACCGTGAGAGTCTTTGCACCCGCCCAACTGACAGCAATCCTGCCCAAGGCCTTGATTATATCGTGGACGAGATGCGCCCCGGTTCCATAAAGTATAAAGGCCAGAGTGAAGACGGGCTGCACAACTTTAACCGCACCATAAAAGTCAATGGTAACCCGGAATTCCAGAAGGACTGGACGCTCACCCCGACAGAGTTGATTCGGGAGATCAGACGCTGCATCAAAGCCAAGGAAGATGTTCCTCAGGCGCTGGCGCAGGCCCTGAATACAACTGCCTGCAATGCGCTCTGGAACCTGCCCACAAGGGCCCCCTGACGCCTTATACCAAGCACCATAAATAAATCGTGCGGAGAATGAGTCTTTATTTATGGTGGTCGGTATTACTGAATCACCCGCTGCTCCGGCTCGGGGATAATTCCGGCGGCGGCGAGGCGGATCAGGGCGGCTTCTACTGCGGCCGAGGGCAGCGCCAGCGGCCCGGCGAGGTCAAACATGGTCGGTTCGCTGTTGCGCTGCGCCAGATAGGAATTGCGCGCCAGCAAAACGGTATAGTCCAGCTGCGGCAGGCTGACCCGGCGCACAACCTCCCCCTCAACAATCTCCAGCACATCGGCGGTGTGAGCTTCGCTCGGTCTGGAAAGCGGCTCGATCCGCCAGAGGGATTTGCTCATACCTCCACCGCCAGCGCCACGGCTTCACCGCCGCCAATGCACAGGCTGACAATGCCGCGCCGACCGCCGCTGGCTTTCAGCGCATGAACCAGTGTCACCAGCAACCGCGTCCCGGAAGCGCCGATGGGATGACCCAGCGCACAGGCCCCACCGCGCACATTCACGCGGTCTATCGGTAAATCCAGTTGATGAATGGCCGCCAGCGTCACCACCGCGAAAGCTTCATTGATTTCGAAAAGATCGACGCTGTCACGGCTCCAGTCGAGTTTTTTCAGCAGGCTGTTGATGGCGCCAACCGGTGCCGTGGTGAACTGGGCGGGCGCGGCGGCAAAGCTGGCATGACCGACAATCCGCGCCAGCACCGGACAATTCATCTGTTCGGCCATCCATTGCCGCATCAGCACCACCGCCGCCGCTCCGTCCGAAATCGAACTGGAATTGGCCGCCGTGACCGTTCCGCCTTCGGCAAAGACCGGCTTGAGGGTGGGGATTTTCTCCGGCCGGGCCAGACGCGGCAATTCGTCGACCGAAATCATGCTGTCGCCCTTGCGATCATGAAAGGGAACCGGCGTAATTTCAGGCACAAACAGACCCAGCTTCTGCGCCTCCTGTGCCCGCGCCAGCGAGCGCAAGGCAAATTCATCCTGCTGATGTCGGCTGAAACCCAGATGTCTGGCGGTTTCCTCGGCAAAGGAGCCCATCAGCTTGCCGTGTTCATAGGCATCTTCCAGCCCGTCAAGGAACATGTGGTCATAAATCCTGCCATGACCAAGGCGATAACCGCCCCGCGCTTTATCCATCAGGTAGGGCGCATTGCTCATGCTCTCCATACCGCCCGCTACCACCACATCCCCATTGCCGAGTTGTAACTGGTCATAGGCGATCATCACGGTCTTGAGGCCGGAGCCGCAGACTTTGTTGATGGTGGTACAGGGTACCGATTCAGGAATACCCGCCCCCAGCGAAGCCTGACGGGCCGGAGCCTGACCGAGGCCCGCTGTCAGCACACAGCCCATATAGGTTTCACTGACATGCTCGGGAGACAGGTGGGCATGCCCCAGCGCTGCCTTAATGGCAATCGCGCCAAGTTTCGGCGCCGTGAAGGAAGACAGTTCGCCATGAAAATTACCGAGCGGTGTCCGGGCCGCCCCTACCACAACAATCGGATTACTGGTCATAATCTAGTCCCTCTGCCCTTCAACTTTGGCAAAAAACCCGTTCAGAACCTTCTTCAGATTGGCGCGCATGTTCATTTCCAGATTATCGCCATGCCCGACCCCGGTTATTGTCTCTTCATACATCACCAGTTTCCCGCGACGCGGGAAAGAGGCCGGTTCGTTGTGACCCGCTTCCCGGTCAACCGCTCCCTCATAATACCGGCTGGCCTCAATGCGGACAGAAATGGCACGCGGCGCGGTCCCGGCTGACGAAATGCGAACGAACAAGGTAAAGCTGTCGCTTCGCTCACGCCCACCGCCTGGCACCACCCGCAGCCCGACATCGCGTCCCTTATCCCGTGCTATATCATTGGTGAGGGTACAAAGCGCCGTCGCAATATAGTCGCCTGAAGTATCGGCTGAACAAAGGACTTCAACCGTATCAAAATCAGAAAAGTCCCCCTTCTGACGCGGCGTATGCACCGGCGCCTGCGGGTCTTGCCCCTGCTGCTGAACATAGCCGTTGCTGCTGACGGCAAAGGCCGGTGCCGCCAGAAAACATCCGAGAAGTGCCAGTTTAGTTGGTTTCATTGAAAAGCTCCCTTCCAATCAGCATCCGCCGGATTTCAGAGGTTCCGGCCCCGATTTCATACAGTTTGGCATCACGCAGCAGCCGACCAGCCGGATACTCGTTGATATAGCCATTGCCACCTAAAGTCTGCAACGCCTGCAGGGCCATTTGTGTTGCGGCCTCGGCAGCATAGAGAATGGCGCCAGCGGCATCTTTGCGACTGACCTTGCCCGCATCACAGGCACGCCCCACCGCATAGACATAAGCGCGGGAGGCCGATAACTGCACATACATGTCCGCCAGCTTGCCCTGCATCAGCTGGAACTCGCCAATCGCCTGCCCGAACTGCTTGCGCTCATGCACATAGGGCAGCACCAGATCCATACAGGCCTGCATGATACCCAGCGGCCCGGCCGCCAACACAGCACGCTCGTAATCCAGCCCGCTCATCAGCACCCGCACACCTTTACCAACCCCGCCCAGCACATTCTGTTCCGGCACTTCGCAATTCTCGAAGACCAGTTCGCCGGTATCAGAGCCGCGCATCCCCAGCTTGTCCAGCTTCTGCGCTACACTGAAGCCCTTATACGTCTTCTCCACCAGAAAAGCGGTGATACCTTTGGAGCCAGCCTCGGGATCGGTCTTGGCATAAACCACCAGCACATCGGCATGAGGCGCGTTGGTAATCCAGAATTTTGTGCCGTTCAGAACATAGCGGTCGCCTTTTTTATCAGCCCGCAGACGCATCGACACCACATCCGACCCCGCTCCGGCTTCCGACATGGCAAGCGCACCGACATGTTCACCGGAGACCAGCTTGGGCAGATAGGCAGCCTTCTGGGCGTCTGTGCCGTTCAGCCTGATCTGGTTAACGCAGAGATTGGAATGCGCCCCGTAGCTGAGGCCAACCGACGCCGAAGCGCGGCTGATTTCCTCCATCGCCACCATATGCGCCAGATAGCCCATATCCGAACCACCATAGGCTTCCGGTACGGTAATGCCGTGCAGGCCGAGCGCGCCCAGTTTAGGCCAGAGCTGGCGCGGAAATTCGTTGCTGCGGTCAATCTCTGCCGCCAGCGGGGCAATTTCAGCCGCCGCAAATTTGCGGACCATGTCCCGCAGGGCGGCAATGTCTTCGGATTCATCACAACCAATCATGGCATCCCTCCGATTACTCATTCAGAATGATATTAATACGTTTCCAGACGCGGTGCATAGCGCTTCCTCGGGGCAATTGCAAAATAGGCTTGCATTAAAGGTGCTCGAGTTCATATAGTCGCCAAATGTTCATAAAAACACGAGGCATATGATGTCTTTTAAGAGGTTATTTGCAATTAGCAGCGACTGTGCTGGCCGTGCTTGGGCAGCCAAGCACACGGGCAAACCGGGACCAGCCAAACACTTCTCGGAACGAGCCATCAGGTTCGGACGTCTGGCTCTGGATCAAACTCCAGACAACAAGCCAGACACCTTGGGCATTGTGGTGCTGCATGTCTGCGCACTGATGTATAAATCTGGAGACGTGGATGGAGCCAGGCAACTGGCACAGCGCTATATCGACGCCGAAATCCCGGAATATTATTCAGATCAACTGCGTCAGATTCATACCGCCACATCCAAGTCCGAGCCTAAGCCCAGCCCGCTATAGAAGAAACAGAGTTGCAAGCCCGAGAAACGCCACGAAGCCAACAACGTCTGTCACGGTGGTCAGAAACACCACGCTGGTGACCGCCGGATCAAAGCCAACTGCCCGCATGGCAATCGGAATCAGTGCCCCGGCAAAAGCCGCTGCAACCAGATTGATAATCATGGCCGCACCGATCACCAGACCAATGCCCGGATTGCCGAACCAGCCCCAGGCGACAAGCCCCATAATGGCGGCAAAGCCCAGCCCGTTGACCGCGCCAATGCGGATTTCGCGGAAGGCGAAGCGCCAGTAATTGCTCAACCCCAGATCCTTGGTCGCCAGTGCCCGTACCGCTACCGTCAGGGTCTGGGTTCCGGCATTGCCGCCCATCGAAGCGCAGATTGGCATCAAAACGGCTAGTGCGACGATCTTTTCCAGCGACCCCTCGAACAGGCTGATACTCCACGCGGCCAGAATGGCGGTGAAAAGATTGACCAGCAGCCAGATAAAGCGCGACTTGGTAACTTCCACCACATCATCATGAATGGACTCCTCGGCCCCGACACCGGCCATGGCGCGAATGTCTTCTTCAGCTTCCTCTTCCATGACATCGACCATGTCATCGATGGTAATAATACCCAGAAGCTTGCCCTCGGCATCAACGACCGGAGCCGACTGCAACCGGTAATGCTTGAAATCATAGGCGATTTCTTCGCGGTCAGTCGTTACCGGAATGGGGCGGACATCTTCGTCCATGATGTCGCGCACCTTGACGCTCCGCCCCTCACGCAGCAGGTGATAAAGGTGAAGCTGCCCCACCACTTTTCCGTAAGGATCAACCACCACAATGTCATGAAAAACCGGGGGCAGATCCTGCGACTGGTCATGCAGATGGTCGATGGTTTTGCCCACCGTCCAGCCCTCCGGCACCGACACGACTTCGCGCTGCATGAGGCGACCGGCAGACTCCGCCGGATAGGTCAGCGCCTCCTCAACATGGGCGCGGTCTTCCCGCGACAGGTTGGCCATAACCGCTTCGCGCTGTTCATCGTCCAGCTCTTCAACCAGATCAACAGCATCATCGGAATCAAGTTTTGCCGCTACCGCCGCGATTTCGCGGGGCGCCAGCCGCTCCAGCAGTTCTTCGCGCACTTCAGGCGCCAGATGGGAAATGACTTCAGCGCTCAGATAGGCCTTGAGCAGACCAATCATGATCTGCCGGTCATCTTCGCTGCTCAGCTCCAGCAAACCGGCAAGATCAACCGGCTGCAGCAGGGCTGCAAGCTCGGTCACCTTGCTGACTTCACCACGGGCGAGCCAGTTATGGACGTTGATAACTGTCCCTGCCGTAACATTCGGCACAGGAACAGGTGACAGAAGTTCGGGCATCTGAGGTTGTTCTTCGGCCATGCCCGGCCCCCTGACTTGGTAGTACTCCTTGCGCACTCAAGCAAGGAGGGTTAAGAAATGGTGCGGTCGAGAAGACTCGAACTTCCACGGGTTGCCCCACAGCGACCTCAACGCTGCGCGTCTACCAGTTCCGCCACGACCGCACGTGACAAGGCGCCGGAATAGCAAGAATGAACAGCAAAAGCAAGCCCTTCCCTGACACAATCGTAAAATCTCCCGAATGGCAGGTTACGGAGGAACTGATTCCCTATCCCGAAGCGCTGGAAACCATGACGGAACGGGTCAAAGCCATTCAGAACGGCACCAGGCCGGAACTGGTCTGGCTGCTCCAGCATCCACCGCTTTATACCGCCGGCACCAGCGCCAAAGCTGCCGACCTGCTCCATCCGCAATTCCCGGTCTACGAGGCCGGACGGGGCGGCCAGTACACCTATCACGGCCCCGGCCAGCGTATTGCCTATGTCCTGCTTGATCTGTCCCGACGCGGCAAGGATGTGCGGGTCTATGTCCATCAGCTTGAAGAATGGCTGATCCGCGCCCTCGCCCGGCTGGATGTTGTTGCCTTGCGCCGTGAAGGCCGGGTGGGGTTATGGGTTGACCGCGGGGACGGCTTTGACAACAAAATTGCTGCCATTGGCGTCCGCATCAGCCGCTGGATCAGCTTCCACGGCATCGCCCTCAATGTTGATCCCGATCTCTCCCACTACGCCGGTATCGTACCCTGCGGCATCCGCGACCACGGCATCACCTCGCTGGCACAGCTTGGCAAAACAACAGACATGGGAAAAGTGGATGAGGCACTGCGGACGGCGTGGACAGAGGTGTTTGGTTAAACTGTCCGCCGGGCTTCCCCAACCAACCGATCCGAAGCTGCTTCAATTTCTGTCTCGATCTTCTGCATCAGATCATCCCGCGACAAGCCGGGGGCGATGGGGGGGAGAATCTCGAAGGTTACTTTGCCGGGATGGAGGATGAAGCTGTGCCGGGGCCAGAAAACGCCGGAGTTGAGAGCCACCGGCACCACCGGCAGCTGATATTTTTCCGCCAGCACAGCAACGCCGATTTTGTAGGGACGTTTGGCCCCAGCCGCCACCCGCGTGCCTTGCGGAAAAATGACGATATGACGGTCATCCCTGACCGCTGATCCGGCATTCTCAACCATTGATTTCATGGCGACGCCACGAGCGCCCCGATCAACCGGAATCATGCCCGCCTTCATCTGGTACCAGCCCCAGAAGGGAATCCACATCAACTCGCGCTTCAGCACAATCGCCACATCGCCGAAGAGCAAATGGAGCTTCAGCGTTTCATAAGCCGACTGATGTTTGCAGGCGATGACACAGGCTCCGACCGGCAGATTTTCATGCCCGCGCACCTCATAGGTCAGACCGACAATGTATTTTTCCATCGCCGCATAAGTCGAGAAAAACCAGGTAATCACCCGCACCATCCGGCGGCGTGGAATCAGGAAGACCCACAGCAGCAGAAACGCAAACAGCAGCGTCCACAGATAAAAACAGACATGAAAAAGCAGGGAACGGACAAACAGCATCAGGGCAACTCGGCAAGCAGGCGATGAGCGGTCAGGCGGGAGGTAATGGCCGCCAGCGTAACAAAAAACAGGACAACAAAAAAGCTGAGCAGCGCCACCTGCACCCAGACCAGATGGGCGGTGATTTCCGGCATAAGGAAAGTGACACCCCACAAAACCGCCCCAGCCAGAACTGCCCCGGCCAAAGCCCCTTTCAGCGCCAGCCCCATCATGTGTTGCTGGAACTGGACGGCGATGAAGTCATCATTGGCACCAACCAGATGCAGCAACTCCACCACATCCCGATGCATGGCCATGCCAGCCCGCACCAGCAGGAAGAGGATCAGGGCCGAGGTCGCCGCAATCAGTACGCTCAATCCGTAAGAAATGGCTACCACTCCGGCCGCCAGATGGCGCACCTCACCCAGCCAGCTTCCGTGGTCATCAAGGGTTGCTCCGGCTACGGTTTTCAGTTGATCGGCCAGCGGCTGCACATCGCTTGCCGGTTCTTTCAGGGTCACATCAATCAGGGCCGGCACCGGCAGATCCTCCGGCAATGCTCCCTCCCCCAGCCACGGCGAAAGCAGAACCCCCATTGCTTCGGTAGAGACAGGCTCGGCATTCGCCACCAAAGGCGACGCCCGGAGAACCACCAGCGCGGCCTCAACCCGCTCGGACAGTGGCCGCGCCCGTTCATCCAAGGGCATGACCTGCACACTGGCATGACCATCCAGCCCGTCCTGCCAGCGTGAAAGTGCATGAGTCAGCAGCATGGCCCCGGTCAGCAGCAAGGTGGCCAGCAGTACCATGACGGTGATGATGAGGGGCAGGAAGCGCCCGGTTGAATCACGATCCAGAGGAA
This sequence comes from uncultured Pseudobdellovibrionaceae bacterium, assembly GCA_964429685.1. Classification (GTDB taxonomy): domain Bacteria; phylum Pseudomonadota; class Alphaproteobacteria; order UBA2400; family UBA2400; genus CAYSDE01. The sequence goes on along the minus strand of CAYSDE010000004.1, from coordinate 10,968 downwards.
TGGTCGGGCGCACACGTTTCAGCATGTCAGGCCACCTTGGGGGCAAGTTGATAGCTCAGATGCCCTTCCACCAGATGCAGACGCGGATGCGGAAAGCGATCCAGTACCGCTTCGTTATGGGTGGCAATCACCACCGTGGTGCCAAGGCGATTCAGCTCCTCGAACAGATAGAGCAGGCGCATGGCAATCGTACTGTCCACATTGCCGGTCGGTTCGTCGGCCAGCAAAAGACGGGGCCGGTTGATGACGGCACGAGCAATCGCCACCCGCTGTTGCTGACCACCGGACAACACCGTGGGCCGCAGATGAAGATGCTCGCCCAGACCAATCCATTTCAGCAGTTCGATGACATGTGCCATCGCCTCTTTCTCCGGCAGACCCGCAGCGCGCAGCGGCAACGCAACGTTATCAAGAACACTAAGATGATCGAGCAGACGGAAATCCTGAAACACCACCCCGATCTGGCGGCGCAGGCCCGGCAACGCCTCTCGCGGCAGACTGACAATATCCTGCCCCATCATGCTGATAAGACCGCGAGAGGGGCGGTGAGCCAGATAGAGCAAGCGCAGCAGGGAGGACTTCCCGGCCCCGCTCGGCCCAGTCAGAAAGTGGAAAGAGCCTGCAGGCAGGTCAAAAGTCAGATCCCGCAGAACCTCGGGGCCAGTGCCGTAACGTAAACCGACTGATTCGAAGCGTATCATGGGGTAGCGCCCCCGGACGGAGAATCAGGTGCGCCAAACACCCATTGCAACGCCCGCTGCTCGATCGGCTGACCAGCAGACGTGACAGGGGCATCAGCAGTGGCCACCGCAGGAACCGCAGCGCCGCCATAACTCGTTGTTTTTGCGCCAAAATCAGAAACATAAAGGAGACTGCCAAAGATGAAGAGCCCCACCATGAGCCCCACCAGCAGCGCAACTTTAAGGACATGCCGAAAAAAGTTCACGTATCGTTACCCACCAAGGTTTCACGCAAATTGTCATACATGAGTCACACAACTTGCGCCGAATCTTTTTTATAGTGAAGTCATAGAAACAGAAAAAGGTATCATGATGACCAACACCCCTCCCCGCTCCGGACGCCTGATGGCCAGCTTTAACCTGCAGGGCGGCGAGCCGCAGACGGTAGCAGTGCCCTGGAGCCGGGCCGGACTCCTGCGCGGTATGGCAGAGCGGCAGGGGCAGAACAACCCTCGCCAGAACGCCTTGCACCCGAACGGGTAACGGTGTTCAGCGCCCCGCCGTAGCCGGACGAGTGGCTTTATCGTCCTCATTCTTGCCCATGCGTAGCGGCGGCAGGTAGATGAGGATGGAAGAAGCAACATAGATGGATGAAAACGTCCCGATAAATATCCCCCAGGCAATGACGATATTGAACGAGAACAAAGCATCGCCGCCCAAAAACAGCATCGGAAGAATAGCCAGCATCACAGTTACTGTAGTCAGGATGGTACGCGACAGTGTCGAATTGACCGAGAGATTGATGATCTCGGCCAGCGGCATCTGCTTGTAACGGCGCAGATTCTCGCGGATACGGTCGAACACAATGACGGTATCATTGACCGACTTGCCCGCCAGCAGCAGCAGTGCCGCCACCGAGGTCAGGTTGAACTCCAGCCCCAGCGCCGCAATCAGCCCCAGCGACACCAGCACGTCATGGAAAATCATGGTCATGGCCGCCACACCAAACTGCCATTCAAAACGGAACGCCACATAAATGCCAATGCCGACAATGGCCAGAAGATTGGCCATCAATCCCATGCGCAGCAACTCGTTGCCAACGGTGGGGCCGACGGATTCAGAGCGGTTATAGGTCCAGCCCTCGCCCAGCGTGGTCTTGATGCTTTCAACCGCCGAGGTGTTGGCCTCGTCACCGCCATCCTGCCGCTGCACGCGTATCATGATGGTGTGGTCATCGCCAAAGGTCTGCAGCGCGACCTCGCCCAGATTCAAGGCCCCGAGACGGGCGCGGAGGTCGGCTACATCGACCGGAGCGGCGGCGTAAGTGGCGTCAATCAGAATACCGCCCTTGAAGTCGATACCGAAATTGAGTCCCTTGGTCGCCACCGCCCCGATCCCGATCAGCATGACCAGAATGGTGAGGGCAAAAGCGACAAAGCGCTTGCCGATAAAGTCGATGGTGGTGTGGTCGGGCACCAGTTTGAGCAGACGCATGAATTTCTCCTGTTTGAGGAATGGATGAGTGCGGGATAACCGGCGCGGCGTCAAGTCACTTGCGCGATTCCCCGCCACACTAAACGCCTATTCTACCCGTTTCCGGTCCGATTTCCCTTGCGCCGCCATGAACTTATGGCAGTATTCCCGCGCCTGTTTTACTCAACCGGGAGAAGTGTCATGGAAGTTGCGGTCATTGGTATACTTGTTATGTGCGTTGTCATCGTCCTGATGGCCGTCAAACAGGTGCCTCAGGGGCAGAACTGGACGGTGGAAAATTTCGGCAAGTATGACCGTACCCTCTCTCCCGGCTTGGCCTTCATCATGCCTTTCGTCCAGCGTATTGGCGCCAAGATGACTGTGATGGAAAGCCTGCTCGACGTTCCCGGTCAGGAAGTCATCACCAAGGATAACGCGCAGGTGCGAGTTGACGGCGTGGTTTATTTTCAGGTCATCAATGCCTACAAAGCCGCCTATGAAGTCAACAACCTGCAGGCCGCCATCCAGAATCTCGCCATGACCAATCTGCGTACCGTCATCGGCGCCATGAGCCTTGACGAGCTGCTCTCCAACCGCGAGCATATCAACAATGCCCTGCTCAAGGTGATTGACGAAGCTACCAGCCCGTGGGGCGTCAAGGTAACCCGCGTTGAAATCCGCGATGTGCAGCCGCCGCGTGACCTGATCGACAGCATGGCCCGCCAGATGAAGGCCGAGCGTGACCGCCGCGCCACCATCCTTGAAGCCGATGCCGCCCGCGAGAATGCCATCCGCCGCGCCGAAGGTCAGAAGCAGGCCAGCATCCTTGAAGCCGAAGGCGCCAAGGAAGCCACCATCCGCCGCGCTGAAGCCGATCGTCAGTCCGTCATTCTGGAAGCTGAAGCCGCCAAGGAAGCCGCCTTCCGCGCTGCTGAAGCGCGGGAACGTCAGGCCGAAGCTGAAGCCACCTCAACCAAGCTGGTATCTGATGCCATCGTGGCCGGAAACACCCAGGCCCTTAACTACTTCGTCGCCCAGAAATATGTTGAGGCGCTCAAACAGTTTGCCAGTTCGCCCAATCAGAAAGTGCTGTTCATGCCGCTCGAGTCTTCGGCAGTCCTCAGCTCGCTGGGCGGTATTGCCGAGTTGCTGAAAGACGGCGTCAAGGGCTCGCTGAGCGACTTCGCTTCGCCCCGCAAGGGTGGTTCGGTTCCGTCCAGCGGCGAATAAACAAGGAGTCTTGGCATGTTTGATAATCTCCATATCCTCTACTGGCACTGGTTTGCGGTCGCCGCCGTGCTTGGGACTATCGAAATTCTGGCCCCCGGCATCTTTTTTCTGTGGCTGGCAGTAGCGGCTTTGGTCACTGGCCTGCTGGTCGCGGTGTTGACCGATATGCCACTCAACGCTCAGCTTCTGGTCTTTGGCGGATTATCGGTTGTCTCGGTATTCTTTGGCTGGAAATTCATCAAGCGCAACCCGCAGGAATCGCCAGACCCGACCCTTAACCTGCGTTCCGCCCAGTATGTCGGCAAGGTTTACACCCTTGAAAGCGCCATTCATGGGGGCACCGGTCGGGTTAAAATCGGGGACAGCACGTGGAAAGTTGAAGGCCCGGATATGGTGGTCGGCACGCAGGTGCGGGTCATCAGCTATGACGGCCCGACCCTGAAGGTTGAGAAAGCGGGCGATCCGCTGCCCTCAGCACCGGCAGTGCCGCATCATGACAACGACGATCCGCGCATTGACCCCCTGCAGGATTCCCTCAAGGATCCGCTTGACCGCAGCGGGAGCTGACCATTATGACAGAAGAGGCCTTGCGCGGTTTCTGGATCGTCTGGCTGATCTTCAGTTTCCTGTTCACTCTTCTGTCCGTAATGGCCCAGCGCTTTCGTGGCGTGGCGCTGGCGGCTGTTATTACGCTGATCTTTGTGCTGGTCGCCCCGGTTGAACAGATTGCGGTAGCCGGACAGGGAGTCCTCTTTATCGTTCTCGCCGTCTCTCTGGTAATTGCCGATAAAACCCTGATGGAGAAATTGCAAGGATCAGAGCCACCCGCCCCCGATGGGCAACGCCATACGGGCGACGCCGCTGAAGACGTCCCGGCCCTGAAAGCCGACAAGCCGGTGGGACTGAGTGGAGACGATCTGTGATTGAACTCCGGTTCACGCCGACAGCTGCCGATTATGGGCGAGCGCAACTTTACTTACAGCGCCGCCTGATCGGAAAATGGTACTGGGCCTGTATCGCTGGTCTTGCCCTCACTATGGGAGCCGCCGGTTTTGGCTTCATGATGCTTTATATGTTAGCCTATGACGCTTATGCAGCAACAGACCCCCAGATAGTCCTAGGGGCCATCGGCATCTTTTTCCTCGGCGCGTATGCTACGTTGATTCTGCGTTTTCTCCTGCGCCGCAGCCTCAACCGCGCCCTGTATCGCCCCGGTGGGTTCTGGGCCGCCGAGCGGATCATGCGTCTTGACGAAAACGGTTTCACCAGCGCAAGTCCGATGATTGAATTCAGCGCCAAGTGGAGCGAGGTCAGCCGCCTTGCCCGCACCAAGCACTATCTGTTCCTTCTGTTCGAAACAACCATCGTCTATATCCCCTGCCGGATTGCGGCTTCGAAGGAAGAACTTGAAAAGCTGTGGAGCCAATTGCAGCTTTGGCATCAGGCCGCCAAATAATTTTTAACCCCCTGATTCAAAAAGCGGAACCGGTGCTGGTTTCCGTCTGTAAACCATGATTTTAAGCCACTATTAAGCAGTATTTGAGATAATTTCCCTGTCAGACCACGAGGCCCGCCGGATCAAAAGACGGAGCAGCCGATAAAAACGGCCAAGCTCACGACCGGCGGAGCTTGCCTTCTGTTCTGGCCAATAAAAAGGGCACCACAGGGGGCTTCGTATCATGTTCACCACGCTGTCACCAACCAGATTCATCCGCTCGCCCCAGCCGCGTCTGCCGCGTTTCTCCACCACGGTGATGCTGGCATCGCTGGTGCTGGGCCTGATCTCGCTGCTCCCGGAAACCGTCATCAGCGCACCGGTAGTGGCCTCTGGCGTTTTTGGTGATCTGGGAGCGCCGCTGGCCCGCGTTGCCGCACTCCGTCTGCCCGCCCTGGCTACCCAGCCCAGTGATTACCAGCCCCTGCCCCGCCGCAACGCCGAGCTTAACGCCCTGCTTGAGAAATCCGTAGACGTCCTGACCCACGGCGAGGCGATGGACTCGCGCAACCGTCTGCTCGCCCTGCAAGCTGATCTGCGCAACATTCAGCGCGAAATTTCCGGCAAACGGCTGGAAATTATTGCTGCGGGCAGCTGCGTCCCCTCCTATTCCTCTCTCAGCCGCGCCCTTAGCAGCCTCCGCTGCGAGATGGCCCCCTCACCCGCCAGCCTGAATGAGACTATCCGCGATCTTGAAGGTACCGTCCGCCAGCGCCAACTGCAGATTCTGGCCGAGCGCGACCGCTTCACCGCCGAATTGCAAACTATTGGACTGAACGTCAAAGCAGAACAGGTCGACGGTCTGCTCCACCTCGCCAGCGCCAGCGATCTGATCGGGCTGCAATCAGCCTACACCAATCTTCAGCAACTAACCGACATCGTACGGGACGCCGCGCTGAAGAACACACCGACTCCGGCCATGTTGCGCCGTTATTACGGCCTCTATACAGTTCTGCTGGAAGTAGCCATGCACATGCATGAAGAGATGTACTTCAAACTGGAAAACGACTATCTGCCGCGCATCGACGCCATTGCCGGAGATACCATCACCACCTTCCGGCAGGCGGAGCGCCTGAAGGCCGGAGCGAGCCTGCCTGAATACGGGCTGCAGCTCGACCACAACATGCGTTCTCTCACCACCACGCTACGGGCGGCCCAACTCTACCGGGCGGCGCTGGTCGAGCAGGCCAAAGCCGTCGATTCTGCCTGGCGAGCCTTGCGGGAACGCCATCAGGTCGCGGTTAATTCCTGGCGCAGCGTCAACCTGTCCTCTGATCTTCTCGGCCAGATGCAGGGCGCGGGGCAGGCACTGGAACAGCTGAGTGGCATCGTGCCACCAACCCTGCAGCAAATCAGTTCTCCCGCGCTGCAGCAGGAATTCAACCGCCTGACCAGCGCGCTGATTATCCCTAATAGCTGACTTGCTGTAATGCGGGCTGGCTCTATGATAGCGGCATGACACATCCATCTGCCCGCCATGTCCCCGCGCCCCTCAGCGGAATCCCCTCGCCCCGGTCACACCACGGCTCTCTGGTAGCCATCCTCTTCACCGTGGCACTGGTCAGCCTGCTGCTCTTTGCCCTTCACCCGATTGCGCGTGAGCTGTCCTTCCTGATGGTCTTCAGCATCATTCTGGCAGTTGCTGCCTGCTCGGTACTTTTACCGGGCAGCCTGTTCTTTACGCTGGCGCTGGCCAATCTGGTTGCGGTCTATTCCTGCTTTTTCGTCATCATTCTGGACAGCCACTTCCGCACCATTGATCTGGTCTGGCAATGGATCGGCTATATAAGTCCACTTCTGGCTTTCTTGGCCGGAACTGTACTGCGTCGACGGCAAATACGCCTGATCATACACTCACGCACTGCGCCAAACCCGTCTACCTATGCACACGCTTTGCTGATGCTGCTGCCCCTGATTGGTATTGCGATCATGGCGATGGTGTTCGCTTCAAGTCGCCACAGTCCTGAACCCCTGCGTGATGCCTTTCTGCTGGCGATGGGAAGCGCTTCAATTCTAATCGGTATTGCCAGCCGGGACATGGCTGTTTTTCTGCTGGTCACCGGACTGTTGTTCGAAAGTTTCTTTCACCGCATGGCCGAGCTGATCGCCCCGATTTTTGCTTTCTTCACCTTCTATTCGTTCGTGATCCTGATATTTGGCGCCCTCTATGCCGGCATAGACGCCGCCACCCATATGTCCCATTTCAAGATTATGGGAGCCTCGCGGATTATCACCTTCCCGGAAGCCCTCTACTTCTCGCTGGCGACGCTGGCGACCGTCGGTTATGGCGACATTGTGCCAGCGAGCAACATCATGCGGATGCTGGCAGCGATTGAGGTTCTGTGCGGCGTTGTCCTGCTGCTGTTCGGCTTCAATGAAATCCTCACCCATGCCCGCGAGGTCAGTTCCACCCATGACGAAACGACCAAAGAATGAGCCGTCCCCTGACTCGACTGCTGATTGCCAATCGCGGCGAAATTGCCTGCCGCATTATCCAGACCGCCCGGCGGATGGGGATCGTAACCATTGCGGTCTATTCGGAAGCTGATGCCGGAGCGCGTTATACCCGCCTGGCGGACATGGCGATCGCCATCGGCCCGGCTGAGGCCCGCTCCAGTTATCTCTGCAGTGAGAAAATCCTTGCCGCCGCTGCCGAAAGCAAGGCCGACGCCATTCACCCCGGCTACGGTTTTCTTTCTGAAAATGCCGATTTTTCCGAAGCGGTTGAAAAAGCCGGGCTGATTTTTGTCGGCCCGCCCTCCACTGCCATTCGCGCCATGGGCAACAAGGCCAACGCCAAACAGTTGATGGCCAAGGTCGGCGGGCCGTTGCTGCCCGGCTATGATGGCGACGATCAAAGCCTTGCAGTTTTCCGTAGTGCCGCCGAGAAAACCGGTTTGCCGGTCATACTCAAACCCGCTGCAGGCGGAGGCGGCAAAGGCATGAAGGTGGTACGCGACCTTGCCAGCCTCGCCGAACTTCTGGCCAGCGGTCAGCGTGAAGCCAAAGCCAGCTTCGGCGATGACCGCATCATCCTTGAGCGCTATCTGGATCAGCCGCGCCATGTGGAAGTGCAGATATTCGCCGACAGGCACGGCAACGTCGTTCATCTGTTCGAGCGGGACTGCACCCTGCAACGCCGCCACCAGAAAGTAATTGAAGAAGCCCCCGCCCCTGACCTTCCCGCCGCCACCCGCGCCACCCTGCACAAAGCCGCTATCGCAGCCGCCAAAGCCGTGGGTTATGTCAGCGCCGGCACAGTGGAGTTCCTGATCGGGACGGACGGCCAGCCTTATTTCATGGAGATGAATACCCGGCTACAGGTTGAACATCCGGTCACCGAAGGCATTACCGGCTTTGATCTGGTGGAATGGCAGCTGCGTGTAGCAGGCGGCGAGCAACTGCCGGTCACGCAGGAGCAGATTGTCGCCAAGGGTCACGCCTTTGAAGCCCGGCTTTATGCCGAAGACCCCGCCACCGGGTATCTGCCCCAGACCGGCACCCTCCGGCATCTCGCTTTCCCGGAAGAGGTGCGCGTTGATACCGGGGTTGAAAGCGGCGACAGCATCACCATTCATTACGACCCGATGATTGCCAAAATCATTGCCTATGGCGACAGCCGGGCCGAGGCGCTGGCCAAACTCGCCGCCGCGCTGGATGCTACCGAGGTCGTCGGCCTGACCACCAATCGGGATTTCCTGCGCCGCCTGTCCCGCCACGCCGTTTTCAGAAAAGGCCCGCCGGACATTGGCTGGCTTGATCGTGAAGGGGAAGCGATTGCCACCGCCCCCAGGCCCGCCTCGTCCACCGCCCTGCCCGCTGCCGCCCGCCTATGGCTCGCCGGGGAAGCTGCCGCAGGCCGCAGCGGCTGGCGTCTCAATCAATCCGCCCAGCGCCGGGTCTGGCTGCAGGATGAAGCCGGAACTATCCACACGCTCATCCCCGAAACCAATAATACCCCCCTGCCCCACGGCCTGCTGCTGAAAGACAGCGTGCATGTTTTTGAGAGGGGCGAGCATTACGCTTTCACCCTGATTGACCCGCTGGCCCAGTTCGGCAGTGAAACCGAGAAAGAGCATCATTTGCGGGCGCCGATGCCGGGCCGCATTACTGCCGTGCCGGTGAAAAACGGTCAGAAAGTCAGTCGGGGAACGCCGCTGATGGTTCTGGAAGCCATGAAGATGGAGCATACATTGCGGGCGCCCTGTGATGGCACCGTCCGTGCCGTCCGCTTTGCCGTCGGCGATCAGGTGGCCGAGGGGGTTGAACTGGTTGAATGGGAACCGGAGGCCACCAAACCATGAACAGCAATTCCGTGCGTCTGGTTGAAATGAGCCCGCGTGACGGGCTGCAGAACGAGAAGCAGATCATCGACACCGCCACCAAAATCGAGCTGGTCAAAAGGCTGACCGCCGCGAGCCTGACCGATATTGAAGTCGGCGCTTTCGTCTCGCCCAAATGGGTGCCGCAAATGGCTGGTTCGGCGGAGGTATTGCAGGCGGTATTGCCGGAAACTTCCACCCGCTACTGGGTTCTGGCGCCCAACCTCCGGGGCTATCAGGAAGCACGGCAGGCCGGGGCCACCCGTGTCGCCGTCTTTACTGCCGCCTCCGAGAGCTTCTCGCAGAAGAATACCAATGTCAGCATTGCCGAGAGTCTCACCCGGATTGCCGAAGTCACAGCGGCGGCGCAGAAGGATAACATTCCGGTGCGCGGCTATGTCTCCTGCGCCCTCGGCTGCCCGTTTGAAGGAGCGATTGCACCGCAGGCCGTCAGCACCGTCACCACCGAACTTTTCAGGCTTGGCTGCGCGGAGGTTTCTATCGGAGACACCATCGGCACCGGCACGCCACCAACCACACAGGCTTTATTTGACGTTCTGACCGCCGCCTTTGATGTCAGCAAACTCGCCGCCCATTTCCATGACACCTACGGGCAGGCGATTGCCAATCTGACAGTTGCTGTGGACAAAGGCGTGCGCGTCATCGATGCCTCTGCGGGCGGTCTGGGCGGCTGCCCTTACGCACCGGGGGCCAGCGGCAATGTCGCCACTGAAGCTGTGTTACGCTTCTGCGAGAGCCGTGGTCTGACCACCGGCGTTGATGCTGCCAAACTAGCTGAAACCGGTGAGTGGATTCGTGCCAGACTCAGCCGCTAAATGCGGATTTTCAAGGCGACAACGATGGTATTGCCAGTAGCCGCACAGTCGCCCTGAATGGTCGCCAGCGGAATCGGAAAAGTAGTGCGCGTTGTACCAGCATCGTAGCTAACCAACCCGTTTTCCGCCGAACGGGCCGACAGCATCATTCCCAACTGGACACAGCCCTTCTCATCAATCGAACCATAAGTCACATTGAACTGGTTGATCGGAGCTGTCAGCGCAGGAATCGCCACCGTTGTGGTGCCCCCGTAAGCGTTATAAACCGTAGTAATCGTACCGCTCACGCAAGTGGCGGGACACATCTCTTCAGGAAATCTGCCGAGTGTGCGCAGCGTTGTTGTCAGCGCCGCCGACCCCGATGGCAGCGCCCGCGCTGCGTAGTAATCACGAACACTTTTGGCGAGGTTGAGGGTCTGCTGATGCAGTTGGTTGGCCTGCATGCTGGCACGGGTGGTCGCCGCCACTGCCCAAATGCCTCCGACGACCAAACCGACTATGCCCAACACGACGGCAGCTTCAATCAACGAAAAACCCCGGTGCTGTTTCATTCTCTTGCTCCGATTCTAGCTGACCTGCATAAAAACTGTGGCCAAGCAACTCAGTCATTATAATTAAAACACGTTAATATATGGTAACGAATCGGCATAAGCACCATAAACTGTGTCCTGTCGGCAACATTAACAAAAAAGCCCGGCTCAAGCCACCTTATAATGCAAGCATGTGGTGACGGGGATAAATGACTCAGCTATCTCCAAAGACGGCTGAAGTCACGCGACACCTACTCATGTGAATTCAGGCACTGTCTGATCGGTTCGTTTCATAAGAGGTTCATCCAAATGACCATCCGTAATCATCTTCTTGGCGCGACTGCCGCCATTGCGTTCCTCCTTCCCCTCGCTGCCCAGGCCGGAGAAGGCTTCTACCTTGGT
>CAYSDE010000003.1:0-36967 GCA_964429685.1 uncultured Pseudobdellovibrionaceae bacterium | reverse complement strand
GAGGTTGAATCAGAATAGTCAGCTCCCGAGGCCTGAATGTAATCACTGCCGCCGCCGCCGCGCATATACCCGCCACCATAGCCGCCGATCAGAACATCGTCTGCAGCACCGCCTACTACCCCCTCCACATTGCTGACCGTATCCTGTTCAACAATGATTGCCGAATTATTCACATCCCGTGATGAAACGGAGTTGGCAGAAACAGTGAAGCCATTCACCGTCACTGCTGAATAGCCCAAATTGGCGAGAACGCGTCCGCTCGTTCCCGCATAGCTGATCATATCATCGCCAGCTCCGCCGTCGACGACATCAAGCCCGTCCCCGCCTTCAAGGAAGTCGTCACCATCACCTCCACGCAAGGTATCGGCGCCAGCCCCGCCAAAAACCCTGTCATCCCCGGAAAGTCCGTTGATGGTATCATTTCCGCCATAACCATAAATAAGGTCGTTCGGAGACGCTTCATCTGCCGTAGCCGGGATCACACTGAAGCCGGTTATCGTATCCGCACCTTCCGTGCCTTGTGTTTCAATCTGCAAACGAGAAATGGCTATCTTCTGACCTGCCAGAGTTTCCAAATACTCAACACCGTATCCACTGTAGAACTGACCAACAGACTCAACGCTATCAACCCCATTGGCCCGGACAATCATCATGGAATTTGTTGCAGTCCGGTAAATCCTGATATTATCCAGCGTGGCATCCCACCATAAAACAATACTGTCCTGATTGTTGATGCCCAGTCCGCTGCTGGCGCCATTCTCGTAAATCCTGTCCACGCCCTGACTCAGGACATAGGTATCAGCACTGCCTCCACCGTAAAGCAGGTCATGACCGGCGCCTCCATCAAGGCGATCCTGCCCATGATCCCCGTTCAAGGTATCATTGCCAGCCCCGCCACTCAGACTGTCGTTCTCATCTCCCCCCGAAAGAAGATCATCACCATCCCCGCCATCAATCCTGTCGTGACCACTGCCCCCATACAGGGTGTCGTTGCCCGCATCGCCCGTAAGCGTATCGTCACCACTCCAGCCGTCGAGCGTATCATTCCCGGCCCCCCCGTTCATGCTGTCGTTACCGGAACCGCCATTCATGCTGTCGTTTCCGATGCCGCCATTCATGCTGTCGTTACCATCGTCTCCCAGAACATTGATGTCATCACCATCACCGGCATCAATGACATCATTGCCCGCGCCGCCGGTGATATAATCAACGCCAGCCCCACCAGAAAGATTATCCCAGCCGGCTCCACCATCCAGAACATCGTCTCCGGCATTGCCGGTCAGGCTGTCATCACCAGCCCCGCCCCGCAGGATGTTGGCCAGCGGGTTTCCGGTCAGCGTATCATTGCCTGCACCGCCATCATGGGCAAGCGTGTCTGTCACCGTCATGACCTGCGGGGCAAAATCAAAACCGAACTGGGCCAGAGTCTTCCCGGTTGATGTGATGGCGCCCGCCAGTTCATCAGACCACTGATCCGCCGATTGATGCTGCACAAAGCCATAAACTGAAAGCAGATCCTTGATTCCCAGCCAATACGTCTTGGCGGCGATTAAATCCGCCGGGGCGGCGGCTGCCAGAGCTGCGAAATTGATGGTGCCAACCAGCGGCCCTTTCAGAAGGTCAACCGAAAGCCCCGGTAGCGCCAAAGCCAGCCGGGGAGCGATCAGCTGTCCCTGCAGGGCTTCAGACAGAATTGTCCATCCCGCCTGCACATCCGCTGGCGTTTCAATCCAGACCGCTTTGGCCACGCCGAGATATTTGCTCAGAACTGTCGATATATCATCATCATTCGGGAGCTGGGTCGTGGTATTCCAGCTGGGCGCCGCTATCCCGCCCCAGAGCTGCAGAATCTGCGCCGTGATCTGCTTGAGCGTCGCGCTGTCCGTGAGCGCAACTGATGACAGGCTTTGCACCGCACTCAGCAGGGCCGGGCTTTGCGCCATTGCCACCCGCAAATTGACCAGATCGCCGTAGCCATTCAGTTGCGGCAGCGCCTGTATCGTCGCATTGGGCACAACAGAGCCGCGATAGGTGCTGTCGGAATTGTCATAGGTGAACCAGACATCCTGAATGGAGCGGGTCACGCCGCTGGTCAGGGTGAAGGTGCTGTCCTCGGTTACGGTGTTACCCGCGTTGTCGGCTTTGATGCCGGTGTAAGCCAGATTGATTTTGGCGACGCCGACGGTGGCCAGCGTCTGCAGTTCGCCCGCATCGGTGGCCCCGTCATGGTCGAGATCGCGCCAGACCCGCAGGCTGGCCCAGGCGCTGTCGGCGCTGGTGATGAATCCGTCCTTGTTGCTGTCGAGCGTTGCCAGCACTTCGAAGCCGCCGGTGGTTCTGGTGCCGAACAGTTCTCCCACATCATCAATCTTGCCGTTGCCGTTCCTGTCCCGCGCCAGCAGGCCGTCATCCGACCACACCCAGCCCGTCCGCTCGGCAATCCCGTCCTGATCCAGATCAAAATAGCTGTTGGCGCTGCCCAGCTGCAGCAACTCCACCCCATCCCCGTCCAGATCCATCACCAGCGGACTGCTCTGGTTCAGCTTGGCCGCCACGTATTTGGGCTCCACTTCCTTCTGCAGCTCGTCTCCGTTGTCATCGTCCTTTTCTTTTCTGCCGATGATCGAGCCGACATGAAACAGTTCGTTCTCCCCCTGCGGCCCCGGCCCTCCGGCGGCTTCGATGACGACTGCTGTGGAATTATCGGGGGCGGCAATCATAACCTGCTGGTCGTTGATGAAGGTATAGACATACCCGGCCTCGTCCCGAAACACTCCGCTGTCGTCCTTCTCGGCACCATGCAGCACATGACCGTTCCATGTCACGCTCTCATCCATCGCCAGATCCTTGACAACAGTATTCTTGCTGATGCTGAAACTGTCCTTGCCCACGCCGCCGGTCAGTTCGTCGGTGCCGCCAGACCCGCTGCCTAATGTATCATTGCCGTCGTTACCCAAAACCTTGTCGTTGTAAGCGCCGCCCGTCAGCGTGTCGTTCCCGCTACCACCCACAATGACTACGCCGTTGGAGGCAAAGGGAGTGAGCAGTGGCGCTTTCTGGTCGGTCAGATCACGGGCAACACTGACTGTGTCCCCGGCATTGCTGGAAGCGTATAAGATGGGTTTGTTGTCGGAATCGAGAAATTTTGTGATGCCGGAAGTCCAAAGACCATTGAGAAGAGCTGCTCCGTCAGAAACTAACTTAACTGGATTTGGAGACAGCCAGCCGCTTTTTATGGTTAGATCAGTAAAGTAGCTATCTTGATTGTAGTGATCTAAACGGGCGATAGCGTTCTTGGAGTCCGGATTAAATACGAGATCAACTCTTCTGCCGATGTCCGATGGGTCTATGTTTTTATTAACAAACACTGTATTGGCCAACGCAGTGAAAGCATCATTCGTAGTTGTGTCGTAGTTTTCATCAAACGGGATAATCGCAAGGTCATCAACATACCGTTCACCAACTAGTGGAACATAAAACTTTGCTTCGCTAGATATTTTGAAGCTTGAAGAATTATAAATTAACGTACGGGCTGCGTAATCATCTGTGCCGTCTTGCCATAAGTACTGCTGCGTTGAAAAATTTATCTCCGTCGCTACGCTTGGATTAATACCGAGAAGTGGCGCAAGCTCAGAAATTGAGTACGACGTTGCCCTTCTGGGAAGGCTGTCACCAATTACCGAGAAGAACCGATTAATAAGACTAAACTGAGCAGGGATCGCGAAGCGTCCGGCCCCACTTGACATAAACTCGACAGCGTCAAGAGAAATAGTGCTGAATGGTTGGTCAGGTGAAATCGGTTTATTGCGAACCATGCTGGAGTCAACTTTGTTCCCCATTGGGGTCGACTGCCCGTAAAGAAAGTAGCTGATAACTTCGTTTGCTGTTGGATTGGTCATAAGGTTATCTCCCCTGACTTCATTATTGAGTTATATCTTGCCAGTTATCAACTACTTCTCCGCAATTACCGATCATAGCGCCCCAATGTACAAGTATTTTGTGTATGGCTGCATTATCATCTTTATATTGCGCAAAAAACCGCACGCTCACAAAGTTTGAGTTAATTCCTCGCAACAAATCGAAGCGGCTGGCTCCTGGGACTTCGCCTGAGCCAGCTCCGCCTAGTTCGCAGCAATTCGGATTTTTCTCTACTAATTCATCAACGCTAGCGTATGGCACATACTCTTGGTACTTATGCTCCGCAGGAATGAAAACTATCTGACGAAGATTGGCACTCATCGCAGCTAATCTTATTAGCTCCTGATCTGAGAGAAACCGTCCCTCTGTGACACACGCGCCCGCCATATTGGCGGTGATCCGCAGTAATGTTGGCAACACTAGGGCAAACAAGAGTACTGGCACCAGCAGCAGACAGCTTTTCCGCCAACTAAACTTATTACCGTCAGACCGGGTAGACGATGTGTCAGACATTGCGCTCTCTCCTGCAGGTTGAGGCTGACTGATTTGGTAGCAGGGCGACGGGATAAACTCAACAGGGTATTGGTTAATTAGCGCCTGTCTTCGGGCACTTTAGCACTCATGCCGCCAGTCGGGCGGAGCCGCGATAGGTGCTGTCGGAATTGTCGTAGGTGAACCAGACATCCTGAATGGAGCGGGTCACGCCGCTGGTCAGGGTGAAGGTGCTGTCCTCGGTTACGGTGTTACCCGCGTTGTCGGCTTTGATGCCGGTGTAAGCCAGATTGATTTTGGCGACGCCGACGGTGGCCAGCGTCTGCAGTTCGCCCGCATCGGTGGCCCCGTCATGGTCGAGATCGCGCCAGACCCGCAGGCTGGCCCACGCGCTGTCGGCGCTGGTGATGAAGCCGTCATGATTGCTGTCGAGCGTTGCCAGCACTTCAAAGCCGCCAGTGGTTTTGGTGCCGAACAGTTCGCCGACATCGTCAATCTTGCCGTTGCCGTTCTTGTCCCGCGCCAGCAGACCGTCATCCGACCACACCCAGCCCGTCCGCTCGGCCAGACCATCCTGATCCAGATCAAAATAGCTGTTGGCGCTACCCAGCTGCAGCAACTCCACCCCGTCGCCATCGAGATCCATCACCAGCGGGCTGCTCTGGCTCAGCTTGGAGGCCACGTATTTGGGTTGCTCTTGGTCCTGCAGCTCGTGGCCATTGTCATCGTCCTTTTCTTTTCTGCCGATGATCGAGCCGACATGAAACAGCTCGTCCCCCCCCTGCGGCCCCGGCCCCCCGGCAGCTTCCAGCACTGTTACCGTGCCGCCGTCAGGCGACCTGACCACGACCTTCTGGTCGCTGGTGAACTCGTAGACAAACCCTTTCTTGTCCTGAAACACTCCGTCTTTCTTCTCCGCCCCCAGCAGCACATGACCATTCCATGCCACGCTCTCATCTGCCGCCAGATCATTGACGGTGGTGCCCTTACTAACTTTGAAGCTGTCCGTGCCCGCGCCGCCAGTGAGTTCGTCAGTTCCGGTATCAGCGGCCAGTGTGTCGTTCCCGGCATCACCAAACAGATGATCATCGCCAGCGCCGCCATGGATGTTGTCCGTGCCGGGCCCGCCAATGATCCAGTCATTGCCGGTGCCGCCGTCCAGTTGCTTCTTGTCGGCCGCTACTCCATCCGCGACAATGATGTCGTTCCCCGGCCCGGCCGCAACTATGTCGTCCCCGCTCCCCGTCAGAAACAGCGCGTTCTCGCCGTCAACCGAAGACCGGTCCATCCCGTGAGTCCCCGTCTCCAGCTGACCCAGCACATTGGTGGGGGCCGAGTCAGGTGTGAATTCTACAAAGACTTCCGTGATGTCTGCCTTGGTTGATGCGTCGACACCGTCTGCGTAGTCGTGTAGCAACGTTTGCACAGCAACCGCCATCAGTGTGCTTGTCTTCTGAGCTGGGGGCAAAAATGTCGCACCATATGTATTAACGTAGTTTTGCCAGTTTCCACCCAGATCAATAAAAGCCCGATGTTCGTTAGCTGCATCATAGGTAAGAATATTCTCTCGATGATATGCGTATGTTTGTAATGCGCTTTTGGCATCATCTTTTGAAACAAAACCAAAATCATCTTGGCCATTATAAAGTCCGAAAAGACTACTATTCATATAATGGCGGGCTATCCAAGTAAGCTCATTATTATTCTGCTCATATCTGAGCAGATACCACGCCTCAGATCTGTCGCCCATAGCAATTGCATGTCTCACGGGATTTCCGTTGGCTGGCAAAAGTCCAACGTAGTACTCTGATAGCAAAGCGATACGCTCTAGCGAGAATTCTGGTACGACAACACCCTCGTTACCATAAATCCTGTCAAGAAGTGTATCATAGTGCTGGATTACACCTGTTAATCCGTACAGTGGCTGGTTAAGTAGTGGACCGTTCATGTCGTTGAGGTCAACAAAACTAAAGGAACTCCGAACCATGGGATTTAGCTTGCTAATACTCAACATCTTCGCATCTAAAGCTACTTGCATAGCAGAAGCGCTATTCTGATTATTGAGTATGATAGTTGTTAAACTGGAACGGTCAGATGGGTTGGTAATATTAAAATAGTCATAGATAGCATTACGCACATCGGCTTCAGCTGACCTGCCCCCCGGAAACTGAGGCAGTTTGAAGTAGAGTCTGCAACCCGAAGGCCCGAGAATGGGGCAAGGAGCAGACGATGAAGAAACGATTCACCGAAGAACAGATTATTATGGTGCTGAAGGAACATGAAGCTGGCGGCAAGACGGCCGAGGTGTGCCGTCGGCACGGGATCAGTGCCGCGACGTTCTACAAGTGGAAGGCGAAGTATGGCGGGATGGAAGTATCCGATGCCCGGCGCCTGAAGGATCTTGAATCAGAGAACGCGAAGCTGAAGCGTCTGGTTGCAGATCTGAGCCTGGACAAGCTGATGCTGAAGGAACTCCTCCGAAAAAACTGACCAAGCCTGCTGAGAAGAAGCAGGCGGTTCATGAACTGACAGAGATGTTCAAGGTCTCGGCCCGCCGCGCGCAAAGCGTGGTGGGCTTGAGCCGTGGCACGGTCTATTACAAATCGCGCCGTGATGACGGGCAGTTGCGCACGGACATGAAAGAGATAGCAGCCGAGCGACGCCGGTTCGGCTATCGGCGGGTGGCGGTGATGCTCCGGCGCAAAGGCCATGTCTGTAACATCAAGAAATTGTATCGCATCTATCGTGAGGAAGGATTGATGGTCAAGCGCAGAAAATGCCGTAAACGGGCGCTTGGCACACGCCAGCCTTTGCCGCGGCCAGACCGGATCAATCAGGTCTGGTCACTGGATTTCATGAGCGATGCGCTGTCTTGCGGACGGCGGTTCAGAGTTTTGGGCGTGATGGATCAATGTTCGCGCGAATGCCTGACACTGGTGGCCGACACCTCGATCGGTGGGGCGCGGGTGGTGCGGGAGCTGGAACAGCTCATCCGGAAACGTGGCAAGCCCGTCTGCATTGTCAGCGACAACGGCACGGAGTTGACCAGCCGGGTGGTGTTGCAGTGGGCGGCGGAGCACGGGATTGAGTGGCATTACATCACGCCGGGCAAACCGAGCGAAAACGGCTTCACCGAAAGCCTGAACGGCAAGGTGCGGGATGAGTGCCTGAACGAGCATTGGTTCAGCACAGTTGCCGAAGCACGCGAGATTCTGGCGGACTGGCAGCATGATTACAATACGGTCAGGCCGCACAGCAGCTTGAATTATCGCACTCCAGCCGAGGCAAGCGCCGGGCTGCGTCAGGCGTGTGAGAGAACGAAGCCCGGCGCTTGCCACACCGAGCATGGTTCACTAGAATGATAAAAGGACTCTACTTCCGGGTGGCTCAAACTTGGGGAGCAGGTCACTCATGGTGCGGCGCTTAGTGATCTCGAGGCAATCGAGGCGAATATAGCTCGAGCTGATCGCGTGAAATCTTTCCTAGATAATGCCTCTAGTATTTTTGCAGTAGCTGAGTCAGAGGCAGCAAAAAGGAGGCTTGCGGCAGTTGAGCCAATTTGCCGAGAATATTTTGCCAACATTATGCATCAGCAGGTTATCCCAGCGATTTCTAAACCTGAAGGTTCAGAAGAGCTAACTATTGCCTTAGCGCAATTTCATACTCTCACTAATATATCCGCCGCATCAGTATTGTCTGAGAGCTTTCGTAACGCTTTTTCCATTTCGGTATACCTTGCCGCGGCATCACTGTATGGCGGGGCAGCGAAATTTCTTGTCCTAGACGATATCACTTCAAGCTTTGATGCAGGCCATCAGTACTTCCTCATGGAAGTCATTCGAACTCGCTTTGCCCGCCCTGATGTCGCCACAGGACCACAGGTAATTTTACTCAGTCACGATACTTTGCTTGAGAAGTATTTTAATTCGCAAACTAATAATGGTGCTTGGTGGCATCAGCGGATTGAGGGTTCACCTCGGACTTCAGTTCTTCCCCAGAGCAACGCAGTAGGCCGTTTGAAAGATAAAACCATCGACTTGCTTAACATAGGTAACACTACCGATGCTGCACCGCGGATACGGCAATATCTTGAGTATAAATTGGAAGAAATCATCTCTCGGTGTCGCATACCGGTGCCAATAGATATCGCTATGAGCGATGAGAAGCATATGGCGGATAACCTTTTGAAAGCGATCAATGCTGCTGTGAAATTACACGCCGCTGCCAATCAACTGGTGTTAGAGCCTGCACAGGTTGCGGGCCTGAATTCTGCAATGACAACAATCATTGCTAATTACGTCTCGCACTGGAGCACAGGCCATTCTAGCTGCGGGCGTTGAGTTCAAGCTAATGTCCTCGCCTGCATTGATGCAGGGCAGTGACCCGCGCGACGCGGAACTTCATCAAGTTAAATATAATGAAGATGCAGCCAAAACCAATGCGCTTGCCGCGCTCGACCGTAATGAAATTCATGTTCCGCTCAAGGATACTGAGCTGGATAGCTGGGCTTTGCGGCGGCACGAAGGGGCCGGGGCTGAACTTGGGCTGGGTGCCAAAGGCGCGATGGAACCAGACGCCAATGACGCGGGCAATCTTGAGAGCATTCAGGGCTTCTGCATGATTGCCAAAGCCATCATGGGCCGCCCGGTTACCCAGTAGGCGCAGCTGGTGAAAATACTCGTTGATTTCTTCTGGCAGCAACTTTGCCCACCGCAGGCGGCGCAACAGGTCGCTCTGCGTCTCGTCGGCATTCTGATAGATACCGCCCTTGATAGCCACCAGCTGAGCCATCAGCTCTGCATACAGGCGTAATTTCAGCAGGGATGCATTTGGGTCATCCGTGAAATGATGCTCGGCCAGTGCCGCCAGCCGAACAAGCTGGGGGTCATAACATTCAAGGAAGCTAAAATTGACCGACGAAAAACCCATGCAAGGAACTCACAGATGTTACGCTGATTTTTCTAGCACGCAAAATAGCAAAAATGCACCCCTTTGTGAGGAGATTGTGGATTTTCTAACGATGGGGCGGAAAAGTTTCAGCTTTGACTGAAATATATAGTTGGCTAGCTTTCAGGAGCCTATAAATCACGCTCATAAAAGCCATTTAATTATCTGCTATTCGACTGGTCTTCTCTGTTGAAGCAAGCATTGCTGTCACCATCAACAGATGGAGATAGGCATGAGCAAAAACCAAGCCCAATCAGCAGAAGCGGCCATCGCCGCCTTCATGGCGCGCAAGGCAGAGATTGACTCCCAGCTTGCACGCCTGCAGGCACTGAGCACAGACCATTTTAACGCTAGCCCAGACGATGTGCACTGGGGCCATGTGGGCGACCTGATCCGCTACGCCGAGCTGCTGCGCCAGATTACAGATGCCGCCTTCAAGGAGGGTGAGCACGCTGCGTAATTAGCCTCCTGTAATAAGCAGCCCTGTCCGGAGGCCCCGGCGGGGCTTGTGGTGGTAGGGGCGCTGGGATGTCTGGTGCCCGAATACAGGAGACCACCACCATGGCTAAACTCAACGATACCCAACTTATGATTCTTTCAGCTGCTAGCCGGCGCCGCGACTTCTCGGCCTATCCACTGCCCAAAACAGTTAAGACTGGGGACGGCCCAAAGCTGCTCAAAAAACTTCTCACCCTGAATATGCTGGAAGAAACCGAAGCCGTTGGCGATGCTGTCGTATGGCGGGAGCACGAAGATGGTTACAAATTGACCTTGGTTCTGGCAGATGACGGATTCAAGGCGCTCGGATTGGCTCGAGAGGAACAGGCTGCTGCCAAGGCTAAGCCGAAGGTAACTGAGAAGGCGGCAAGCAAACAGGGCGACAGACAAGACCGGCTAGTCGCCATGCTGCGCTCTAGCAAGGGTGCCACAATTGACGAGCTATGCCATGAGTTTGGCTGGCAACCGCACTCAGCCCGCGCCATCATTAGCGTGACAATCCGGCGTAAGCTCGGATTGGAGGTCACCTCAACCAAAGTCGATGGACGTGGCCGTGTTTATAAGGCTGCTGCCTGATGGGTGCGGTCAAGGCATTCGAAGCCGATGTTGCCAGTCTCGGTACTGATGAGCTGAAGCGACAGTGGAGCGAGGCATGGGGAATGCCTCCCCCACCCAAAATCAGTCGCACCATGCTGGAGAAGAGCCTCGCTTTCAAACTGCGGGAACAAGCTGGCCTGGGGCTAACACCCGAGCAACAGGAAAAGCTGAATCGGCTGGCGGCTGTGTACAAGCGCAACCCGGCCCCGCTGCGCGAGTTGAAGGTGAAGCCCGGAACACGCCTGATACGGACATGGCAGGGCACTCAATACGATGTGCTGGTCAGGCAGGACGGGTATGAGCACAAAGGAAAGCTCTACCGTAGCCTCTCAGACATCGCCAAGACTATCACCGGCACCTCATGGAATGGCTGGCGCTTCTTTGGCATCAAGGACTCTCTGCGGGCAGGTGCAAAATGAAGCCTCCTACCAAACGCTGCGCCATTTATACCCGTAAATCCTCCGAAGAGGGACTGGAGCAGGAGTTCAACTCGCTGGATGCGCAGTATGAGTCCTGCCTCGCCTATATCACCAGCCAGAAAGCCGAAGGCTGGATAGCGATAAAGGGCCGATATGATGATGGCGGGTTCTCTGGCGGCAATCTTGAGCGCCCCGGCCTCAGGCAGCTGATGGCTGACATTGAGAGCGGTAAGGTCGACACAGTTGTTGTCTATAAAATCGACCGTCTGACCCGTTCGCTGATGGATTTTGCCAAGCTGGTCGAGGTGTTTGACAGACATGGCGTGACCTTTGTGAGCATCACGCAATCTTTCAATACCACCACTTCAATGGGGCGACTCACGCTTAATGTGCTGCTCTCCTTCGCCCAGTTCGAGCGGGAGGTCACGGGCGAGCGCATTCGCGACAAGATTGCTGCCAGCAAGAAAAAAGGCATGTGGATGGGCGGCTACGCTCCGATTGGTTACAACGTTGCTGACAAGAAACTGGTGATAGACCCGGAGTCCGCTCCGCTGGTGCAGATGTTGTTCGAGCGCTACCACGCACTCGGTCGTGTCTCCGACCTTAAATGGGAACTTGATCGTCAGGGCATTACCAGCCGTACTTGGTCATCCTCAACGGGGCTTCAGCATGGTGGTGCCAGCTTCAGCCGTGGGATTCTGTACAAAATTCTGTGCAATCCGGTTTACATCGGCCAAATCTCCCACAAGGGCGTCATCTATGACGGGCAGCATGAGGCCATCATTAATACAGAACTATGACCCATTCAACCAACCCGAAGAAGAAATCAGGCGCTGGGTACAGGGGATCATCTGGCGTGATGAGCACTTCCGCGGCTTGCCAATAGAGCAAATCGCCAAGCGGGAAAATGTTTCTTCCACTCAAATCCATCGCTGGATTAATCTCACCTTTGAGATGGCATAGCCTCATGCACATGTGCATACGGCCAATTTTATACCAGCACCCAAACCAACCAACCCGCCGCCAACCCTACAGGCAAAAAGGCCAGCTCAGACTTCAGGCGAATAGGCGCCATTTGCAGGGAGTCTGTGGTGCAGGGTTCGGGAGGGAAGTGCAAAATAGCCCGCATTACGCGGGTAAAAACGCCAAATATAGCAATTGTATCAATAACTTAGACTGTATGGCGGTGGCTGTAGTCTACCTCGAACCTCTCTCAGGTATCAATTCCCTGTTTAACAGGGAAAATACAGGGAATTTTGCATTCCTGACCACCACTAGCTCACATAGAAAGCCCCATTTTACCGTGCTAAGTGGACGCTCTACGAGAAACTAGCTGAAAAATAACAGGGAATTTTTAGAGACCTATCAGGGAATATCCCCCGCGTATCTGGGAAAGATGCCACCCCAATCAGGAGGGGCTACTTGGGTGGGGTTTATCAGGCTGTGATGGCTCGCTTGCCAGATGAAATGTCAGGATGCCTCGGCTCTTCATTAATTCGGCCATACTCATCTCGCAGTCTTTCTATTTTGTACAAACAGGCTTCCGCTAGTCCGGAACGGGCGTCACCGGCCATAACTATGGCGAAGAGCTGCTGACGAAACTCTGCCAGTGAAACACTGAATTGCTCGTAAGCGCCAGGCCATCCTTCTACTGGGCGCTGCCCCAGGGCTAGTTTTTCAATTGCTCTTGAGAGACTACCATCATCGGTGCGCTTGGCCCGTGCCATACTATCTATTAGCATCAGAATGAATGGCTCGTCAGGCAGCTCGATTAAGGCGCTTTCTAGCATCGCTTTTGAGGGTCCATCTGCCAATTGCTTGTAACGTTTCATCATTTCTGCGTGTATGTCGGGATAGTGTGCGGCGTAGCCGATCAGTTGCCTCGATATGCCCATACCTCTTGTTACCCGACTCAGCTTTAGCGTGCCATCGCAGACCATTTCGAGCAGTAGCTGTCCAGCCTCTTGTGATTTTTGGTCAACAATCGCCGCTAGCCATTCATCTTCCTCTGTAAGCTCGGGCTTCTGCGCCACCATAGCTTGCAAGACCTTCATGGCGTCGGGATGCGGACTATCCCTAAGCGCAGTCAACAAGCGCCGCAGATGGTGCGGCCAACGATATTCTTCGGGTAACTGGCCTAGTATTTCCAGTACGGCTGTAGGACGATCGGAGAAAGCAAACAGCTCCACCCAGTTCATCAGTTCACCGTTGCGCTCTTCGAGGCGCCAAGGCTCTTTCTTGCCAGTTTCCAACAATTCGTAAAATCCCGCCAGCAACATATCGGCTGAGAGGGTTTCACCTACGATGGCGGCGACAGTTAATAAATCAAGCTTAGCAGCATAGGGCTGAGGTAAAGCAAACAGTGCGGCAATTTCCGCGTCCTTCCTACCGTAAGGCATGCTCAATGCGATTTTGGCCAGTCTGAACGCGTGGTAATAAGATTCCTTGCTCTTCTCCGGCTTTGCTAGGTCACAGACCACCGCAAAGATAGTTTCCGAAAAATCACTGGTGGGCGGCTCATATTCCGTGTCCTCAAGCCGCGCGCGCTTCGCCTTGGCGTCTGAGTAATCATACCAGCCCCCAAACCACTTATCCTTTCCCGATGGGTGATCGCGATTCCATATATCTAAAAGCACACATGCCGCATTAATGCCAAAGCCCGGATCAGGCAGCAACTCCTTCATCCGCGCCACGACGGTTTCATCGCCAATCGCAGAGAATGTGCGTCGGTATTGCAGCGTGTAGCTATGCGTTACATCTGGCGTCATACTGCCGCGACGTCCAGATTCAGAAAACTCTTTGCGGGCCCGCGCCCAATCTGCGAGGTCGCGTTCCAGCATTTTCTGAAGCTTCGCCGTGAACTGCGAATGCGGCACGCGCTGAATAGCCTCTGCGATCACGGATAGCTGATGGCGAGTTGCCTCGGCTGAGGGGAGAAGAACATCTATCCAGTGATCAATTGCCGCAACTAATTGGCGTTCGGTTTCTTCATTGAGCACAAGTGGCTTACTTTCTGTTTCCTTCCCATGACGTGCCAGAAGTTCGGCCAGCGCCGTGATATGCATCGGCTGGTCTGTTCCCGCACGCTCAAGCAATGCAGGAATGAATGATGACAGCCGTGACGTTGTGATAGCATCCTTGACGCGGTGATATTCGTTGCGCGCCATATCGCCTAACTGTTGCCTATTCGTGCGACACTCGCTATCCATACGGATGTATTCGTCGATTAACGTACCAACTGTTGCGGGACCTATAACGGCATTAATGACTAGCGCTGCACGATCCGAGGCCGCGCCTTTCAATGCCACGGTCGCAACCGGACCATCATCAATCGCATCTAAATTCTCGACCAGCTCATGTGCGCCATAAAACGTTTCTAGTCCATTTACTGCACGCTGCAGTATCGCTTCCGCCACGACCCCAGGGTATTTCTTTGCTGTCCGCCCAATGACACCGCGTGCATGTTCATTTTTTATCGGAAAGTCTTTTGATTCTAAGAGTGATTTAAGGCGCAGCACCGTTTTTTCTTCATCTTCCCATCCGAGATTCAAATAGCCCACGGCTGTAACTGGATCAGTTTCATCACGCACTAGCTGCCGTCGCATTTCAAGAATTAACGCGTTGGCATCCTTGTCTTCGATTTCTTCGGGATAGCCTTTCTTTGCTATCAACTGCAAAACCGGCTTTGCGGCGGTTGTCACGATATCGGTGATATGACGGGTTGCCCGGCGGAATGATAGCGCTGAGATGATATTCAAGACTGACTCGGCATCAGCCTCTTGTTTAGCCTGCTTTGCTGCTAGCTCGATTCCGTCATAGCCGCCGCTCATTCCGATTTCAGCGACGACCGAGCTGCGGAACTTATCAGGCAATCCGGCGAGGCGCTTTTCTGCATCAGGCCCCAGCACTGAAGGGCGAAATCTCGGCGCTAATCGCAAGGTGTTAAAGATTACTTGATCATCTTCTACTGAAAGCAACGACCAAATTTCCTCGGAAAATTCTGGGCGGCCGCTAATAATCATGAACCGAGCGGCGCGGTCAGCTTTACCGGGCTTGTGCCAACGCTTTGCAAACGTAACCACCTCACTGTTGACTTTCTGCCATACTTCAGGTGCTGCCCGGAAAATCATTTCGGCCCCCAGCATGGGATCGATGCCCATCGCCTCAAGAATGGCGGCAGCCACCGCGCCACGTCCGGCGGCATCCGCGCGCGACAGGCGTTCGCATGCAAATAGGACGGATTCTTCCCAGGCTGGCCAGTTTATGACTTCATCCCGTAATGTCTTTAATGCTCCCGGCGAGCCCTGCGCCGCATCGAGCATCAGACGCTCAACTTCAAACGACGCATACCATTCCTGAAACTGCTGGTGCTGGAATAAAACGCCACTATTAGCCGAAGCGCGCACCAGCAAATGCGTGTCCACCAGCACATCTAAAACTTTAGCGGGCTGTAGACCTGGTGCGAGCTGGCCCTTACTCTCCAGCACTTTCAATGCACGGCTGACCGCTGTGCGCGCTACATCACCGGGAATGTTAGTACCACCGGCCTTGTTTGCGGCGACACCTAAGGCGGCCAGTAGCTCCTTGTGGCAGCCAAATAGCTCGCTGCGCAGGATTTCCGCCTTACCGGCTTCATTTTCATGCTCGTTTACGAAGCGACTTAAAACTTCATCCTTGGTCTTGGGGAATATCGCGCCGGGCGCAGTGGCTAGCAGTGCGGTCAGGTAGAGTGGGATTGTTATCAGCTCTCGTAAACCTGGATTGCGCCACGCTTGATCAACAAGAGCTGCGCCTTCCTCACCTTTGATCTGCCGGGCTAATTCCATTTGCAGGACGTCGTTTAGACCCTCGATCTTTACGATAACACCATTGATCGGCAATTCCTGCTGCCTAGTGCCGATGACAATCCCGACCATAGGGAAATCGCGCTTAATGGCATTGAGATCGTTTATCGCGCGGCGGCGCGCTTCCGGATTTAGCTCATTCCACCCGTCTAGCACTAGTACTAAGCGACCTTCATAGGCTAACTGCCTGAAGTGTTCATCCTTGAACAAGCGGAAGGCGTGCCTACGCCTCAGAAAGTCAAACCAGCTTTCCGGCCGATCCGCCCATTCGCCTAAGGGAATGTAGGCAGCAACGGCACTCCCTGCAGCCAAGATCCCTTCCGCCAGCTTAATCAGTGTTGTTGTTTTGCCAGTACCAGGCGGCGCAATAATGTTGATTGCCTCGGTCGTGTGTATGCCACGCGCTAGGCCTTCCAGCGTTACTGCGGTTTCTGTGGAATCTTCGATGGCAGTGAGATTGAGGGATATTACATGATCGGGCCAGTTCCGAGCACTAAGATAGGTTTTGATATTCTCATGAGATGCCAGCGCCATTTTAGTCATCGTTATATCGGTCGATTCTTCGGCAGGCAATGCAAGGCTACGGAAAAATTCTTTATCGTCATCGTCGAGTTCAAAAATCACTTTGGCAGGTGACGTACAATTGGTAAAAGCGTCCACGCGGGCTCGCTCCTCAGCCTCTTTTTTCCATTTCCGTAGGGTGGCGACTTCATGGCCCGAGACATCCTTATCCACTTGATCCGCATGGATGGCGCAAAGCCATATCCCGTTATTAATCGATTTTCTTTCCGCTTTAGAAATGGATGCATCGGCGCGCGGACCATTCGGTGCAGCGGCAATAATATGAGCCGCCTTTCCTGTATTCACAAATTCATCCTCAACAGAAGATGGTCCGGATGTGAGTTTTTGGCACTCCGGATGCGAGCAGCGATGCCCAGCGCGATACGCAAGTGCGATTTTAACCCTATTCGGAAAGTTATCGCGTGCCTCTGCCATCTGTCTTTACCTCAACTGGTATTTTCCATTCCTGCGAGATCCAACGTACATGATTAAGCCTTTCATGCGTAGACTAGCAATATCTCGTTTCGCAGTTTTATTCGTCACTTTCCAGTACGTAGCTATATTTTCTGCAGAAATACTGTGCCCATCCAGCAATGAGCTAATAAACCAAAGCTGACGTATATTACAAGCTGTGGTGTCGATCTGATTGGGGACATCATTAGGGACATTTTCAGACAGTTTCTTGTCATCCGACGCCACCATACGAGTTAGTGGTTCAGGCATTGCGTCACTTTTTCCGGTACCCTTCCGCTGGCGCTCCGGCCGACGCTGGCAGAGGTCCAGAAACAGGTCGACCAGTTTTGGGTAGCATCTCGCTAGATGAATATAACTCGATAAACTTGGTATATTCTTACCATCACACCATTTCTGGATTGTGCGCGGCGACAGGCCGCTCGTGCGCGCCAACCGTTTGCGCATCGACGGCTGGCTCTCGGCCGCTCGTAGAATTTTCGGAATTTCGCTCATCAGGATTTTATCGAGATTAGCCTCTTTCCGGGCTGGAAAAGTTTGGGCCATTTTGGGCTGAGACATTACAGGGCTCCTTTCGTTAACATTGAAAGGGCCTGCCGGATTCTACCCGGCCGGAGCGAGAAACCTGATTCGGGATGACAGATTCATGATGGGCGGCAGAAACAACGGGATGTCTACAGACCAGTCAGCACAATCGGTGCGGCGGGCGGCCATGTATGTGCGTATGTCGACCGACCACCAGAAATACTCGACCGAAAATCAGGCTGACACGATCCGGGAGTATGCAGCTAAGCGCGGGATGGAGATTGTCCGCCGCTATGCTGATGAAGGCAAAAGCGGCCTCAAGATCGACGGGCGGGATGCGCTCAAGCAGTTGATTGCTGATGTGCAGTCGGGTGCGGCGGACTTTCAGGTGATTCTGGTGTTGGATGTGACCCGTTGGGGGCGGTTTCAGGATGCGGATGAGAGTGCTTATTATGAGTATATCTGCCGCCGGGCTGGGATTGCGGTTGAGTATGTGGCTGAGCAGTTTGAGAACGACGGCAGCCCCGTATCGACCATCGTCAAAGGCGTTAAGCGCGCCATGGCAGGGGAATACAGCCGGGAGCTTTCTGCCAAGGTGTTTGCTGGCCAGTGCCGCCTGATTGAACTGGGCTACCGGCAAGGTGGCTCGGCTGGCTATGGCATCCGGCGCATGCTGATTGATGAACAGGGTCAGCCCAAAGGGCTGCTCAAGCGCGGCGAGCACAAGAGCTTACAGACCGACCGGGTCATTCTGGTGCCCGGACCCGACGAAGAGATCGCCAATGTGCGCTGGATTTACCAAGCTTTTGTCGAAGATGGTCGGCAGGAGGGTGAGATTGCTGCCCTGCTCAACCAGCGGGGTATTTTGACCGATCTGGGGCGGTCATGGACCCGCGGGGTGGTACACCAGATCCTGACCAACGAGAAGTATATCGGCAACAACGTATTCAACCGGCGTTCGTTCAAGCTCAAGATCCGGCATGTGGTCAATGAACCCGATATGTGGGTGCGTGCGGACGGAGTGTTTGACGCGATTGTTGATCCTGCCCACTTTTATACCGCCCAAGGGATCATCCGTGAGCGCAGCCGACGCCTGTCGGACGACGAGATGCTCACCAAGCTTCGCCATTTGCACGAGAAACAAGGTTGGCTGTCGGGGATTGTGATTGATGAGGCGGACGATATGCCTTCCAGCACCGCCTACGGCCACCGGTTTGGTAGCCTGCTGCGCGCCTATGAGCTGGTAGGTTTCACCCCCGACCGGGATTACAGCTACATTGAGATCAACCGCCAACTCCGCCAGACTTTTGCCAGGATTGTAGAGGATGCCATTCGCCAGATCCGGGAGCTTGGCGGTGAAGTACACCGCGAGGTGGGCTCGGACCTGCTGTATGTGAACGGCGAGATCAAGGTCTCAGTCATCATCTGTCGCTGTCAGCAGACGGTCGCAGGCTCCTACCGCTGGCAGGTGCAGCTTGATACTGGCCTGCGCCCGGATATTACGGTGGCCATCCGTATGGATGCGGCCAATGCCCAGCCGCTGGATTACTACCTGTTGCCTGCCCTCGATATTGAGGATCCCAAGGTGCGTCTCAAGGAAAACAATGGGTTAGCTTTGGACGCCTATCGGTTTGACGACCTGCAGCCCTTCTTCTTTCTGACCGAGCGGGTCAGCCTGCGGGAGGCCGCCTAATGCCTAAAGCCAGCCAGAGCGTGCAGATGATTCCGATCGAGCGGATCAACATCCTGAACCCGCGCGTGCGCAACCAAAAGCTGTTTGCCGAGTTCCGGGGCAACATCAGCAAAGTGGGTCTCAAACGCCCGATTACTGTCACGCCATGCCACTCGGGGGCCGAAGGCAAGGATTATGACCTGGTCTGCGGTCAGGGCCGGATTGAAGCCTTCATGGCCTGCGGCCAGACCCACATCCCGGCGCTAGTGGTCGACGCTAGCGAGCAGGACGCGCTGGTGATGAGCCTCGTTGAAAACATGGCCCGACGTAAGCACCGTGCCATGGAGCTCTACCACGGCATCGAGCTGCTGGCCCAACAGGGTTACGACGCGCCCGCGATTTCTAAAAAGACCGGCCTTTCTCATGAGTATACCAGCGCTGTCATGAACCTGCTCAAACGGGGTGAAGAACGACTACTCGCGGCGGTTGAGGCTGGGCACATGCCGATCAGTCTTGCCATCCGCATTTCCGAGAACCCGGAGGATGAGCAGCGCGCCCTGCAGGAGGCATACGAGAGTAAGCAGTTGCGTGGCAACCGGCTGCTGCACGCCCGCCGCCTGATCGAGATCCGCCGTCGCAGTGGCAAGCAGAGCCGCAGCAGCCCGCGCACTGCAGCACAGAAGGCTGCCAGAGAGAGCGCTAGCACTACAAATGTGCGCGATATCATGAAGGCTTACCAGAAAGAGGTTGATCGCAAGCTGATTATGGTCAGCAAGGCTGAGGTGATTAGCATGCAGCTGGTTTTTGTGGTTGAGGCTCTACGCGAACTATTTAAGGAGGAGAACTTCAAGAATCTGCTGAAAGCTGAGGGACTGCAGAGTATCCCTAAACCGATCATGCAGATTCTGAAGGGTAAAGCCGCATGAGCGCAGAGCCCGAACCTAAGTCAGCCGCCCCCATCCAGCTCGGCTTCGCCTCCGAAACTGTGCAGTTGCCCATCACCAGCATCATGCCGCTCAAAAAGCTGCCTTCTGGCTTGCTGGCTTCGGAAAAGTTTAAGCAGATCATTACCTCTATCCGCGAGATCGGCATTATCGAGCCACCGATGGTCACTCCGGATAAGGCCAACCCAAACCTCTACATGCTGCTTGATGGGCATCTGCGCCTTGAGGCCGTCAAACAGCTCGGCCACTCAGAAATTACGTGCCTCGTCTCGAACGATGATGAGGCTTTTACCTACAACAAGCACATCAGCCGCCTGTCACCCGTGCAGGAGCACAAGATGATCGTGAAGGCTACCCAGCGCGGTGTGCCAATTGAGCGGCTAGCGCAGGTGCTGGGGATCGACCCGGGTATGATTCTCCGGCGTAAGAACTTATTAGATGGCATCTGTAAAGAGGTCCAAGAGCTGCTCAAGGATAAGATGGTTGCCATGAAAACCTTCTCCATTCTCCGCCACATGAAACCCATGCGGCAGATTGAGGTGGCTTCACTCATGAATGACTGTTCTACCTACCATGCGTCCTATGCCAATGCCCTGCTGGTCGCAACGCCATCGGATCAGTTGGCTGATACAGAGAAAGACAAAAAGCTGAAGGGCTTTGATGATGACAGGGCCGCGAGAATGCGAAGCGAGCTTGCTAATGTACAGCGCCAATACAGCTTAATCGAGGACACCTATGGCACCGACGTTCTTAAACTGACGGTTGCTAGAAGCTACATTAATAACTTGATCTGCAATGCCAAAGTCGTGCGCTATCTCGCGCAGCACCACCCGGAATACCTCAAGCAGTTCCAGAACATCAGTCAGATGAGCTCGCTAAATGGAAAGGCAGCGGCAGGGTAAGAGTCTGGCTGCTCGGCCATCAGCCTTGAGCGCCGTATCGGGGACCGGGACCCATAAGCGCCGGGGCCATGGGAGAAGCCGCACGCAGGGGTGGATCAAGCATGGTGGTGGGAATGGCGGCGACCCCGTTCACAGCCCACTAGGCTGGAAGCCAAAACTCCAGCTGGCCGGGCGTGCCATCCGGGCACGTCCGGTATTTGTCGTGAATTGTTATAGCTGTATCAGGGGGACTAATGTAACTTGATACTTTGAACTTTTCTAGGCGTTTGACTGGGGCTTTCTTATGGGCTCACAAGCCAGTAGGCCTTTGCAACGCCACCACGCTTCGCGTAGTCAATGCCGAACATCATTAAGTCTGCAAGATGCGTATCAACTTGACTCAGGCTGATTCCAGGTTGTACGCCAACCACGGTAAAGCTCAATCTTGTTGCTGGTGTGCTGCGAAGCAACTGTTGTAATGCCAATAAGTCACCAGCCTTAAATACCGACGGGTTCGCGTGCCGCCTATTCATGCGATCTTCTATGTGCTCAAGAAGTATTGTCGCGTCACAGTAGTAGACAGATTTAACTAACTGACCAGCGACCTCATAAACATCATCTACTCGTCCGCCAGAAGGATTTCCACCTGCGCCTTTGCAATGATAAAGCACCACACTCACGTTACCGCTTGCTACGGTCACAGCAATATAGTCTGCGGCTTCTCCTGATCGGTGATCATAGAAGATCCTATGAAGCAAAGCTTTGATTGCGGGAAATAAATAAGCAGAAATGCGTCATGACGAACGTTCGTTAAAACATCCGATGTTGCCCAGCTTGGTGGGTTTCTGTCTATTGTCAGAACAAGACTTATGTTCTCGTCAGCAGAGAGCCACTGCTTCACTGCGCGGAGTTCTTTGCCGATTGTGTCTCCGATCTTTTTAAAATCGGGTAATTGTGTGCATTTGAACACTCTGACATGTGCATAAAGCTCAAGTGACAATGGCGAAACAGAGTCGTAGTCTGACTCTGCCTGCTGTCTGACTGCCAAATCTTCAAGAACTACTTGATCGTTGTCATTCCCGATTAGTTCGACCTGTGCTGCTTGGTCGATCATCTTGGCGAGATCTACGCCCTCGCGTAGCAGAGCATCTGGAGCAGACTCGATCCGAGATAATGGGGCAATAAGTGTGGCCCTTCCAGTTGTTGAATCGCTGCGTGCGAAGCGGCCTATGAATTGAATAGTGGGAACTAATGAGCGATGAGGTGCATGTAGAGCAGCAACCTTCAACTTTGGGAAGTCGTAACCTTCACCAAACATATCGACACATACAATTCCCTGCAATTCACCACTAATCAGGCGCTGTTCGCATGCATCTTGCGTGCGTTTGCTAATTTTACTATCTACTGCTTCAATGGCGATTCCCAGTTCTTGGTAGATGGGAACTAGTGCTCGAGCAGCTTTTATACTTGCCGCCCGAACGAATAGCCGATGATCATAGCCAGCAGCAAGGTCTTCATTAAGTTGGGCAACAGCCGTTTCCGCGATACATTTATCTATGTGTTCATCATTTAGATCATCTTGTACCGGCGCGGATCTAAATGCAACCGGCTGAAAAGCTCCTTCTTCAACTGCGCGGACCACTGGATAACGATATACCAATTTGCCCGGAATGACTCTTCCGTCTCGCCGAAATGGAGTCGCTGTCAAGAATATGAACCTTGCGTTTTTGTAATGCGAAAGGAAGGCAGCCCAAGTGTCCGCAGGGGCGTGATGGGCTTCATCAAAGATGATAACATCGAATAAGTCAGCTGGTGCACCGGGGGATAGATCCGGAGATGCACTGCCCGGCGTAGAGACTATTACGTCGTATTCAATGAGTTGTGCCCATTCTGCTGCGTTTGTTGGACGCCCTTCAAGCTTTTTCACAGACGGATTCGGTATGCCTTCATCAAGAACGCCAATTCGCTTTAATGTCGACATCTCTTTGAAGTGTGAATATACTTGGCGCCGTAAGGCATCTGAAGGCTCTACGATTAAAACACGAAGTGAACCTAATAGCAGGGGAAGAGCCATCATTAGAGATGTTTTGCCATATCCTGTAGGCAAGCACACGATGGCAGGATCTGCATGTACTGATGCGTGTGCCAGAACCGCGTGAATTGCGCCCAATTGACCAGGACGGAAACCCTTATTTGGTGCCGACATCTGCTTGATTAGATTAAGTGCGGTCCGTTGCTGAGAAAAGTACTCTCCCATCTGACGCTTTCCTTATTGATTGCTCTAGCTAGGCGCTTATTAGAATTCATGACCTCGACGGAAACTGAACAATATTTGCGCTCACGCCGACTGCTGCTCCATCGCTATTAGTTGACGGCTTCAGTCTAACTATATCAGCAGGCTCATGAGTTAGCCAACCGTTGGGCAGCCCAGTCAAATTCTCTACATCCCCTGCCGAGATTGTGAATTCAACGCCAAGCAAATCAGCCTTAGATCGCACGCCTTCGTCAACAATTAGATGTAACGCATCCCTCATTGCTCTCGGTTCAGCTGCCTTCCAAAGTTTATCCAGTGGTTCTTCCTTAGACCATCCTTTTGCCGAGTACATCTTGTAAAGATGTAAGCCAAAATCATCGGGAATAATTTCCAAATCTTGTAGTCGTTTAATTTGAGCTTTAATTGAGACATGCCAGCGCTCTTTCAGTGCGACGAGCGCAGCAAGTGACGGCATCCTAATCTCAGACGGATAGGTGGTTGATGGCAAAAGAAAGGCGCTTGCCAAACGGAAGGCCTGAGTCTCAATAAATTTAAGATCTTTAGAAAATTCTGCAGGTGTTACGTTACGATGAAGAATGCCATGAGCCATTTCATGCGCAGCATCCATTTGGCGTCGGAAAAAAGACATCTTGTCATTAGCGAGCAGAACATGAGGCCGATTATCAGTTGGCGACCAGCTGCACAGCCCGTCAAGCTTGATGGTGCCCATCTCGATAGCGCCGACTACAAAACCCACGCGCTCCATCAGCCCAACAACGTCTGTACAAGGACCTTCGCCTAATCCCCAGTGATGGCGAAGATCGAGAGCTATTTTCTCGATGTCATCATCACGAAGTTGGCGATAGCTGGTCCCCTTGAGCACATCAGGAATATCGACTGCCGGTAAATCCACATAATGCTGGACGATACTGCTTATCTCCTGAAGCCAGCGCATCTGGGACTTCTGATAATCCAGATCGCGGACGTATGTACTGGAAAGTGACCGGAGAAACATTGGTCGCTGGTCTAAAAAAGATGGCCGCAGGAAGAATTCTTGGCGCACACCAAACTGCCTTGCAAGCTGGATCAGTGCCTCAGCATCCGGTGCGTGAGTACCTTTTTCCCATCTTGTGACAGTGCTTGGGTCAAGCCCCATGATTCGAGCCAACGCTGCCATGCTCGGAATCCGGCGCGCCCAGCGCGCCTCCGTGAGACGTTCTGCAATAAAACCTGTTGCACCTAACGGCATTCTAGAACCCTTGTGTTGCACTAATTAAGTAAACTGGAGGCAAAACTACTTGCTCTCCCCCCCAGCTTCAGAGGGCACAAACAATGTGCGCCTATCCTTGAGTTTGACGAGCGGTTTACTCGAAGCGACTTGGTTGCTCGCTGGTGTTTCAGTGGGGGCATAACGAGCCATAAATGTTTCGATCGGTTCATAGAAAAGGAATGTATCATACCCGGAATCGACGATCCCAATGGCAATTTCCGCAACTTGGCCGCCGCGGGCAGGATCGCGCGCAATCAGAAAGAGGACAAAAATATCGCCCGGCTTCGGGTCACGCTCATCCAATGCAAGGCGTGGTGTTAGCATGTAGTTCAGGGCGACACCCGCTTCACGTGACATATTCCGCGGCGGGAGTTCGCGCTGAGTCGGCATCGAAGCCAGGCCGAGAACAACACCGCTGTTTGCGTCACCAAAACGCATAAATGGCTGGAAGATTCGCATATCGGAGCCTTCCATCAGCTTTCCTGCCAGCAGTGTGCCGCCATAGCGCTCACAGGTCTCCTGGAAGCCCTGCTCTACTATACGGAAGCGTAACTGTCCTTCGGCACCTCTGGCGCTTTTGCCCGATAAAGTGGTATTATCCCGAATTATCTCGAAGGCTTTCAGCGTCCGTGAGACTCCGACATCCAGCAAATCGAGAAGGAGATGGCGCGGCAGTGTTTTAACCAGTCGGTCCGTTACCAAGTTGCTATCCATTGCATTTTGCCCCTGTTCAGTTATATTAACGAATTGGACCATGATTTCATGCGCACGGCAAGAGTTTTTTATAAAATGTTGCACATGAGTGGTATTTTATGAAAATAACGGC
The DNA here is from genome assembly GCA_964429685.1 of uncultured Pseudobdellovibrionaceae bacterium. GTDB lineage: Bacteria > Pseudomonadota > Alphaproteobacteria > UBA2400 > UBA2400 > CAYSDE01. The sequence continues at coordinate 11,848 of CAYSDE010000003.1, read as the reverse complement.
ATCCGTCCTGCGTTAGACGTAACACATAGCAGCAAGTTTCTTCGCGTCCTAAATGCCCCGGTGACCTCACTTATGCGGCCAAGCAAATAGCCATTTAATTATCCACTTATCTGCTGGATTAAGCTGCTGAAAGAAGCGTTGCTGTCCCCATCAACAGATGGAGATCAGCATGCGCAAACCCCAGACCAGCCAAACAGCCCTAGACGCCTTCATGGCCCGCAAGTCTGAAATCGACGCCCAACTCACCCGGCTGCAGGCCCTAAGTGATGAACATTTCAACCTGAGTCCAGACAACATCCACTGGGGCCATGTGGGCAACCTCAGCCGCTATGCAGACCTGCTCAAACAAATCACGGATGCCGCCTTCAAGGAGGGTGAGCACGCTGAATAGCCAGCTCCCCGCGCCTGTGGCCCCGACCGGTCAGCACCGGCGGGGCTTGTGGTGGTAGGGGCGCCGGAATGGTCTGGCCTCCCTAACACAGGAGACCACCACCATGGCTAAACTCAATGATACCCAGCTTGTTATCCTGTCGGCAGCCAGTCGCCGCCGGGATTTTTCTGTCTATCCGCTCCCACGCAGCATCAAACGCGGAGATGGGCCTAAAGTGCTCAAACAACTTCTCAGCAAGGAGATGATTGAAGAAGTTGAAGCTGTGGGCGATGCGCCTGTCTGGCGGCAGCATGAGGATGGCTACGGCGTAACGCTGGTTCTGGCCGATGGCGGGTTTAGGGCGCTCGGTGTCGCGCGCGAAGCAGCAGAACCCGTTAACCCGCCCAAGAAACAGAAAGAGCAGCCCGCTAAGGTGGTAAAAAGCGAGGTTAACAGCAAGCTGGATAGGCTCGTTGAACTCCTGCGCAGCAAGGATGGCGCAACAACCGATGAAATCGCCAAAGCTTTCGGCTGGCTGCCTCATACAGCCCGAGCCGTCATGTCAGTATCAGTCAAACGTAAGCTTGGCCTGCAGCTTGACTCGCAGCGCGTGGATGGGCGCGGCAGGGTATACCGCGTGCTTTAAGCCGCCATAAAACCACCGAATGAAGCCTAATTCATATTAGGCTTCATTTTTTTCTAACGCGTGCCCTTTGATTTAATTGACTATTCTTTTGTTAACCTACCCAACAAGCTTTTAATCCCAAATTCCAGTTGCAAGTTTCAGAAAATCTGTCAGCTGTAAGACAGCCACCGGTTAATGCAGAGCCAATGACTCGTCAGTTCTTACGCACATTTGGCATCGCCAACGAAATCAAGCGCGACCAGCTCCAGAAATTTCTACGTGGCACTATTACGACGCCAGATGATTTCGTGCAGCGCGGGTGGTGCATAGAAAGGAATAAAGTTTTTACTCGCGTAGATCCACTTGAATTTGCTCGTGATTGGTCGGGCAGACACCGCCGCCGCCTCACTTCAGATCTCGATCAGGCCCTTGTTCTCGTTGGCGCGTGTATTGATGGCAGTGGCATTAACGCCTCGGATACTCTTAAGAACGAAAATTTCAAGCCACACGTGGCATTGAAACCCTTGCTGGAATGGCTTCACCGCAACGGGCCTGATCAGATTACCAGAAACGCAGCTTCGCGTGCGGTCTCCATTCATAGCGCTTGGGCTGCAAGTCTTGCCGTTAAGCCTGTGCAAGGCTCTTTGTTTGAGGAGTATGAGCTATGAGGCAAATACTGGATACAGTTTGGCAACGACGCGGTACGAGCTGGATTTGGGATGAAGATGCTCGCAATTTGGTTTGCGATGCATCTGAGGTGTGGAGCTTGCGTAAGTTTTTGCAAGCTGCAGGTAATTGGCCGGATGATGTGCCCAGTAACCGGAATAGAACACTCGTGGTGGCTGGGTTAGATGGTAGCTTGGACCTGCTAACACCGGATGATGCTACTTTATGGCTTGGAGATTCTATCAAATCAGCAATTTTGTCTTTCCAGGATGAGTATGAAGGGAATGCTGCATTACTGGTATGTACAGCTGCAGGACGTGAGGGTATTAACCTTCAATTCGCGCGCATTCTTTTCAATTTCGATCTGCCATGGAATCCTATGGATATAGAGCAGCGCATAGGACGTATTCATCGGTATGGCCAGAACCATACAGCACAGATTTATAATCTAGTATTATCAGATACGATAGAAGGCCGCATTTACCTTTTACTTGATGAAAAGCTGACCGAAATAGCGAGAGCCGTTGGGAAAGTTGATGATCAAGGCAATGTCGCTGAAGATCTTCGCGCACAGATTCTCGGGCAGTTGTCTGAGCGACTAAATTATGATCGATTATATCAAGAGGCAATTTCTGATCCGGAACTAAAAAGAACACAAGTTGAGCTAGAGGCTGCATTATCCAATTCACGCGAGGCTCGTCAGGTGGTCTTTGATCTATTCCAAGATCTGGATGGTTTTAGCCTAGATGACTACAAACCCTTCTCGGATGTATCGTCCAGTATAAGCCGCTTGGTCAGGTTTTTTTCATCTGCAGTAGCTGAGCGCCAGCAAAAGTTGGTTAAGGCAGATGATGAAACCTATGATCTTATGTCGTTGAATAGCGAGCGTTTCTCTCGCTTTACAATTAACCGAGATGTAGCTGCGGATCACAGGGATTGGGAGCTGATGGGAATTGATCATGCGCTTGTACAGAGGGAGCTTGATCTTTGGCGCGGTCTGTCTCCTGAAGAGATCGGCATTTCTGTTTCAGGTGATATAGATACGCTGGTGCTTCTATCTATCTGGGTGGTCGAGGTATCTTCTGGTAATGGAGAGCGTAGGATTATAGTACAGCCAATTGCTGTCAGACAGGATGGAACGAGGGTTCCTTCTGCGGAAAGGCAGTTTGACCAATATTTTCATTCTCAGTCAACGCGCCCAAAACTGACGTTAGAGCAGCGCATTGAGCTTTTTTCATCTGCCATCGAGCCAACTCTACAGCGTGAGTTGAAACACAAAGGGGTTTCCTGCGGCGACGAAAGTTATTCAGCAGAGTTGATCGGATGCATTGAGATTGTTAATAGTAAGGAATGATGAAGAGGTATGAACTCATCAATGTGGCTGTTCAGAAAAACGGATAGGATCTAGAGCAAAATGGATCAGGATGTTCAATCAAGCAGCAGTGGCTCCTACACCGCAAATCTTCTGGGCAACATTAAGAGCCATCTTGCAGGGTTACAAGGCTATGATGTCATGGCCCTTGAACTCATTCAGAACGCAGACGACGCGAAAGCGACAACAATAGTTTTTGACGTCACAGATCAGGGACTCAAAGTATTCAATAGTGGCAAGTTTACCTACTGTGGAGACCTTCGAACGCGCCCATGTGGTTTGGTCGCCAGCAACAACTATGGCTGTGACTTTCACCGGATTGCAGATGTTGGCAGCGGAGGAAAACTTTCCCGAGGTGACAACATTGGCCGCTTCGGCATCGGTTTCGTCTCGACATATCAGGTCACAGATCACCCTGAGATCCGCTCCGCCGGGAGCAAGCTGACACTCTACCCCGAAAAAGCGCAATGGTTTATCGAGTCATTTCCTCAATCCGACGGCACGACGTTCTTCTTACCTTGGGCGGACAGCCCCGATACTGAAGTAAGACTGGCGCTTGGTATATCGCACGTTAGCGAGACACATGTTGATCAACTTGTTGAGGATTTTCAGAAAGTTCTGCGTAAGAGCTTGCTCTTTCTGCGACACATCCGAACAGCAGAGCTGCGCCGAAATGGAAAGCTGCTGCTTGCATGCGAGTTGGAGCGTGGAGATGGGGCGGATCTAATTGTTAGTTTCCGCCCCGGTGGTGAGGTGGAGCAGTGGCACATCTTGCGGACTGATGCTGTTGAGTCTGCTGCGCGCCTATATACCTTACACCCTCGACTTGAGACATTGAGTCGCGGCACAATGATCAGTATTGGCTTGAGGGTCGATCCAGAGCCCCTCACTGAGGGGCTGCTTTACGCGTTCCTACCAACGGAACAGTCGTCCGGATTGCCGATACACATTAATGCCGATTTCTTTCCCGAGTCCGATCGAAAGGCAATAATCTTCGCTGGTCACCAACACGAGCAGGCATGGAACGAGATGCTCATTGATGTCGCAGCAACGGAACTGGCCAAAGACACCGAAGGCCTTCTGAAGATTTTCGGGCACGTTCAGCTTTGGCAGGTCCTAGCGCGAGCCTATGAATTGTCGAAGCCATCGAACCATCCAAAGTGTTTCGTGAAGTTTTGGGAACGATTGAAGGTTACTGCTGCTGAGGCACATATTGCACTGGCCCATGATAGTAGTGTCCAATTCCCTAGCAAGGTCTTTCTGCCGCGCAATCCACTAACGAGCGATCAGGCAAAAATGTTACTTGAAGTTGGTGGGAGGGTGATCTCTGAAGACTTGCGACCATTCCATACGGCGATAAACCAACTGGGCGCGCCAATCCTCACGTTCGATCGGTTGGTGGCGCTGCTTGAGCAAACGATGTCTCAGCAGGCTCCTGGTGAGGAGCAAGTTGAAGAGGCAAGACTGGAAAGCTTCTATCGCCCGCTTTGGAGCATGATCAATGATCTGCTGCCGGATACCGCAAATCAGGCCCCTTCTGCGAACCCGGTCATTCAACGGTTGCGGGCTATCCCCTTCATCGTTACGGAAGATCTGTACGCTGTTACGATCGACCAATCATATGCAGCACCTGCTATTCTGGATGCGAATCAGGTCGCTTCGCTGCTGCCAAGGCTAGCTATCGTAGGGCATACTATTATCGAATTCCCAAAGATTGCACGCATGGTTCGACAACTTGATCTTGATGCGGCCGTTAATCACATTAGCACTATGTGTGCTACCGGTCCCGTCGAAGATGTTATTGGTGTTGAACAGCAAGAGTTACGCCAACTATATACGATGTTCGCGGATCTGGACCGTCTGGGTAAAGCCGAGAAGGCGACCTATCAGAAGCTTTGTGACCTGCCAATCTGGCTTTCCAGTCGAGGGCTGGTCAAGACAACCCAAGCGCTTCTACCGGGCAACTTCACCGATCCCACCGGGCAAGCTGAGCTGCTCGAAACGTCCGTTTTAACCGAATCTGCCAGAGAGTTTGTATCGACCAAGCTTGGTGTTCAGACGCAGACGATCGAGGCTTTCGTGCAGAACGTGCTGCCCAGGTTCTTTAATGAAGACGGGCCGCTAGATACGCAGAAGTATGTCCGCCTGATCGGTGAACTAGCCAACCACCCGGCGCTCGTAAATGACGAGAACATCCGCTCGCTGTTAGGAATGCTCCCGATTGTACCGACGCAGGATGGCCGTTGGTCGGGCCCAATGAACACTTATAGGCGCACTGATGACCTGGTGAAAGTGCTCGGTGACGCAAAGCACCTTTGGCTCGATACCAGTCGGATACCAAACGATCGATCGGTTCACACTTTCATTGATAGCCTCGGAATTCGTCGGTCACCCCTAGCGCAACACCTCGTGGAGCGGATACTCTTTATCGCAAGTAAGCATCTGCCGACGGAAGCTGCAAAGCGTGCTAGCGGTGAGGCATTCTATGCACTATGTGACCATTACGAAGAATGGAAAGAAAAGTCATTTTTCCGTGACGCGATTAAAAGCCTCCGCGGGGAAGTCTGCTTCCCGGCCGAAGACGATATGGAGGAATGGCACCCGAGCAGCGACCTGTACGCGCCATACCGTGCGGAGGCATTCAGGTCGCAGGCCAAGATCCTCGATTTCAGAAATATGGTACGCTTAAAATCCGAGCTACTAGAAGACTTAAATGTTACCATCAATCCTGAAACAAGGCTGGTGATCGATCATTTACTGCACTGCGTAGCAAAAAAAACGCCAGCTCCTTTCACCCTGTATCAGATACTCAACGAGAGATCAAAGGACGAGGGCTCTTTAATTTCGGCACTGTCTGGCGAGCCTTTCGTCTACATCGAAAGCCAGAAGGGCTATGTTCGGTCCAACCAGCTTTTCTGGTTGCCCCAACAGCTTGGGCTCCACGCTTTTACCATCCCTAGCAATCTCGAGTCATTCAAGCCCTTGTTCAGTGCGATCGGGGTGAAGAACGCCCCCGAAGGTCGGGACTACGTCGACATTCTGTTGGACATTGTCAGTGAGTATTTCGAGCAGTCGAAGCCCGTTACAGGGGCGGACAAATTGGTCTACGAGGCCTGCTTGATGGGCGTGTCAGAAGCAGACGAGCGTGGGGGAATTGGAGCCCAAGACATTCAAAGGCTGCAAGAGGCGCCAGTGATATTGAACCTCATGGAACAGCCCACATATCCTGATGAAGTTCTCCTCCAGGATAGCGAGTGGCACGCAGATTTCTTCAACGGGGAGCTGAATCGAGCGTTGTGCAACCCTGCGCCCGAGCTATGGTCGTTCATTCAGAAGGTAGGAGTCCGGCGACTGAGTGAGAGCGCCGAGGTCACGCTTGAATTTGTTGACGGAAAAAAGATGGAAGTACCGCAGATTGCCGAAAAGCTAACTGAGCGGCTCGACGTCCTTACTCGCTTGCTCCACGACAAGACGAGCGCAGTCAAGAAAAAGGTCCAGAAGGCAATTTTAGGGTTATCTGCTGTCAGCTACGATCTCGTGCGCATTCAAGCATCCGTATATATCGGCGGGGATAAGGTATCGGCGCCGCCGACAGCAGCGCATGCCTTCTACGATATCGACAAGTGCCAGCTAATCTTGGCGCAGCCGGTGGGAGATCGCAGTTGGCCCCACGCAATGAATGCCATTTTCCACCAGTTGATGCCGGAAGAGTCGGGAAGCGAGATCTCGAAACTTACTCTGAGCATTCGGCCACTGATGAGTATGTCTATCAGCGATGCTCACCGTGAGCTGACCGATGCGGGCATTCCGGATCTAGAAATAGAGAGCGGAGGCGGACTGCTCGATGAGCTGACATCGCCGAGCTTAGATGAAATTGGATTCACGGATGACTACGGTTATCAGCCTGAGGACAAGCTGGATACAGCAGGGACTGAAGCGTCCGAAGGCGGAGGGCGCGCATTGAATAGCTCAGCCACGAGCCGACCTATGGGCGAATCGCGAGCCTCTCTCCAAGACCTGCAGCCGCCTGCACAAGGGCAACCCAGAGCCGAGGCCAAGGATGCACCATATAAGGATGGAGTGACCACTGGCCAGCTTAGCGGGCATAGCCACGGCAAGGGGGCGCCTACCGGCGACGGTTATACCAAGAAGCCCCGGTCAAAACATAAAGAGCAATGGGATCGACGACTGCTTTCCTATGTCCGAAAAAAGCAGGAGGAGTCCCCCAATGCCGAAAAGCAGGAAGGTTCGTCTGAGCACAACCTAGCGGTTGAGGCGGTCGCTCGCGCCGCTGTCTGCTCCTATGAGAAGGCTCGCGGACGCTTTGCTGAGCAGATGGCCCAAACTCACCCTGGATACGACATCATTAGTCGGAATCCGCTTACAGGCGAAGACCGGTTTATTGAGGTGAAGGGCGTCAACGGCGAGTGGAATCAGACAGGCGTGGGCTTGTCCAGACTCCAGTTCAGCAATGCCCAGGACTATGGCGATCGCTACTGGTTGTATGTGGTTGAGTTTGTTTCAGACCCTGAACATACGCGTGTTCACGCGATTCGCAGTCCTGCTACACAGGTGACGTCATTCATGTTCGATGGCAACTGGCGCGATGCTGTCGCCGATGAGCGTGCTGATCCCGCGCTTGCCTTTATCAAGGGTGTGAGGATAAGGCACCAGCACTTTGGTATGGGAATAATTGAATCGATGGAGTTGCGAGGTTCAACTCGTGTTATGTCCATAGAATTTGAGACAGGCGGTCGACGCACGGTCACTTTGAATCTGCAGACAATGACGGTGGTTGAAGAAGACGATGACAACGATAATTCCTGACCTAACGGACGCCCAGTTGGCGGAATTACCATCCCAGGCGGAGGCGAAGGTCTACCGGGCGCTGAGGGATGGGCTTCCTCGCGAATTTATTGTTTTCTTTCAGGTTGGGTGGATATTGCGCCGAGAGGAAGAGCAAGCCAGGGACGGCGAAACAGATTTCGTGATCTGTCACCCGGATCTTGGATATGTTTGCATAGAAGTCAAAGGCGGGGGTGTCGGGTTCGACTCGAGTAGCGGAGAATGGTTTTCTGTTGACCGCTATCGTCAAAAGCACGAGATCAACAATCCCGTTAGTCAAGCAATGAAGGCCAAGTATTCAATTCGCACCAAGCTGAGTGAACACCAGCGGTGGAGAGACCTATCGCTCGGCAATGTCCTCAGAGGCCATGCCGTATTTTTCCCTGACGTTGGTGATGCGAATGCGCTGAGCCGCCCCGACATGCCATCTGCGCTGATCGGATGCTCCCGGGATCTTCAAGACCCGAAGGCGTGGGTCGATGCCGTGTTTACCTATTGGGGCAACGATGCATCGGGATTCACTCCCTTGGGCAGGCGTGGTGTGGATATCTTTTGCGAAGTGTTCGCGCGATCGTTCGAGGTCGCGCCAATGATGTCGTCGCAATTAGCCGAACAGGAGGCTCGTCGGTTGGTTCTCACAAAGGACCAGATGCGAGTACTCGACTTCTTGCGCTCCCACCGCAGAGTCGCCGTGAGTGGTGGCGCGGGTACGGGTAAAACGGTCTTGGCGCTAGAAAAGGCTCGTCGCCTTGCATCCGAGGGGTTCCGAACTCTACTGACCTGCTACAATAGGCAGCTGGCGGATCACCTGTCGATCCTTTGCGCAGGTACCCCGAACCTTGATGCGATGAGCTTTCATCAATTGTGCTACCGGCAAGTCGAGAGGGCCAATAGGGCGTCTGGGCGAGACCTGGTTTCCGAAGCCAAAGTCACCTATCCAGGCAAAGACCTTTACGAGGTGCAATTGCCGAATGCACTCGGTTACTCCCTCGAAATACTTCCAGATCGCTATGATGCGATCGTCTGTGATGAGGGGCAGGATTTCCGTGAGGAGTTTTGGGTTCCGCTCGAATTGCTGCTGACCGACTACGATAGCAGTCCGCTGTATGTGTTCTATGATGATAACCAGAACCTATATGCTCGGGTAGGGACCTTCCCCATACGCGACGAGCCATTTTCATTGACTATAAATTGCCGTAACACGGCGCCGATTCATGAAGCCGCCTACAAACACTACAAGGGCGCTCCCGTGAGCCCCCCTGACATTCAGGGCGATGACGTTCAGTTTGACGAAGCACCCAACCGAGACGCTCAGGCTGCTAAGATCAATTCTCGTATTGTCGACCTAGTTGCGAGACAGGGCGTCGCGCCCGGTGATATCACGGTATTGGTAGCAGACGCCTTACACAAAGCAGAGTATTACGCGGCATTACGAAGACTTCCGTTGCCCAAGTCAGCTACTTGGCTTGAAGAGGGAGTTAGGGGCAAGACTACGGTTTTGATCGACACCATCCAACGGTTCAAGGGGCTGGAATCGCCAATCGTTATTTTATGGGGCTTGGATACCATCGACTTATCTATGCGATTAGAGCTGCTGTATGTGGGAATGAGTCGTGCTAAGTCACTACTAGTCATTGTGTGTCAACCTGCGACCTGTTTCGTGTTACGAGATGCCTCCTAGTAACTCTTAGAATCGATATTCCTCTCGACTTAACTTCGAAAAGAAGCGTGCATGCAGCTAAGGAGACAGCTATGCGCGCAGCGAGAAAACCAATCAAAGAATCACTAGATCGGCTCCGGCAAGAGTGGGCACAGGCATGGGGTAAGCAGCCTAGCGCTCGTATCGGGCGGCGGATGCTGGAAAAAAGTTTGGCCTACAAGCAAAGGGAGCTGGCTGGGCTAGGCCTGACGGGAGAGCAGCGTGCGCGGTTGGAACAGCTCATAAAGTCATACCGGCGTAACCCAAACTGCTTTGATGAGAACAGGCAGGACATCAAGCCCGGCACCCGGCTGGTCAAAGAGCATAGCGGCAAACGCCATACCGTTACTGTGCTGGCGGGCGGGTATGATTATAACGGCAAGCCATATGGTAGCTTGTCACAGATTGCCAGCGAGATTACTGGAACACGTTGGAACGGCTGGACCTTCTTTGGCCTGAAGCGAAAGACGGGAGCTGCTGCATGACTCTCCCGATTCGCTACTGCGCGGCCTACACCCGCAAATCCACTGAAGAAGGTCTGGAGCAAAACTTCAACAGCCTTGATGCCCAGCGCGAGGCCTGTCTCGCATATATCGCCAGTCAGAAAGCTGAGGGCTGGGTTGCACTGCCCGAGGCCTATGATGATGGCGGCTTTTCTGGCGGCAACATGGAACGTCCGGCGCTGAAGCGTCTTCTGGCTGATATTAAGGCAGGTAAGATTCACACTATTGTGGTTTACAAAATCGACCGCCTGAGCCGCTCCCTCATGGATTTTGCCAAATTGGTTGAGGTCTTTGATCAATATAATGTGACGTTTGTCAGCGTCACACAGGCCTTCAGCACCACAACATCGATGGGACGACTGACACTCAATGTGCTGCTTTCATTTGCCCAATTCGAGCGGGAAGTTACAGGTGAGCGCATCAGGGACAAGATTGCAGCGAGCAAACAGAAGGGTATGTGGATGGGTGGAAACGACCCATTTGGTTATCAGCGGGTCGATAAGAAGCTTGTGCCTTATGAATCTGAAGTGCCGTTAGTCCGGATGATTTTTGAATCTTATTTAGAGTTGGGTAGCGTTACGGCGCTACATCAACATATGAAAGCGCAGGGCGTGAGGACACGGACGTGGGTCTCGTCTCGGGAGCGGCAGCATGGCGGCCTGTTCTTCACGCGCGGGTCGCTACACAAGATGCTGACCAACCCGGTCTACATTGGCAAAATCAGACATCGCGCCGCTGTGCACGATGGTTTGCATGAGGCTATTATCTCACAAGACCTGTGGGAGCGTGTTCAGCTGAAGCTTATGGATGCAGCGCCTCGGGCGCGCGGCCTGAAGATGGCCAAAGAAGTCAATATTCTCAAGGGTTTATTGTATAATAGCCAAGGTGCAGCTTACGTCCCGAGCCACACCATCAAAGGGCCAGAAAAACGACGCTACCGGTATTACGTGAACCCCATTCAGAAAACATCCCCCGAGCCACATCGATTACCCGCTCTTGAAGCAGAGCAACTGATTGAAAAGGCTCTGCGCGAACAATTGTCAGACCCGAACCGTTGCGCCGACCTACTCAGTCTTGATATGATTGACCATCATGCCTCTCTGCTGCGCATCAGCAAGGGGCAGAACAGCCTAAGTCCCTCCGACCTGATTAAAGCCGCCATCAGCAAAGTTCGGGTGGAAGAGAAACAGATGGTTCTCAACGTCAGGACAGACCGTCTTAGTCAGCTTCTTGCCAGCAAACTCGAAGTCATAATTCCAGCCGTTGCTGAGCGGACTCAGCAAATCGCAGCCCCTTTCCGCTTGTCCCGGAACAGAAGCGGCGGGATTATTGTCCCGCCTGCTGCCACTCAAAAGGATATGTTCGACCTTCCGCCATCTGAGCTTAAAAAGCTGGTCCAAGGTTTTATCTGGATGGATGAGCATCTTAACGGTGAGGCTCTTGAAGCAATTGCCCGCCGTACCGGCTACTCCGACACCTATGTTGGCGTGCAGATATTCCGCGCATTGGACAGCGGCAAAGCCCTACCAGCCTGAAGACTTCCCCGCTGCAGGGACTTGTCCCGCAGAATAATCCGTGACTGAGAAAAGCCACCCCTAAGGCTCCTATCACCCTATCTCTCCGTGCTGGACGGAATTGCCTCACGACAGAAAGGCCCCGTAACGGGGGCCTTTTGCTGTACTTCTCTCTGGAATGTGGGGAATCCAAGAATTAATGGCGGAAGGGATGAGATTCGAACTCACGAACGGCTTGCACCGTTACCCGCTTT
>CAYSDE010000002.1:0-39509 GCA_964429685.1 uncultured Pseudobdellovibrionaceae bacterium | reverse complement strand
AGCAGCCCAATCACTCTCTTGTCACACGCTAGCCCGAAACGGGGAGCAGTATACGCATAGGCTGCTCAATTCCCTCCCCCGCTTGCGGGGGAGGGCTAGGGTGGGGGAGGGATGCGGGGAAAAACCCTGAATTTTCTGACTAAACCACCATGCCCCCCATCCCGACCTTCCCCCGCAAACGGGGGAAGGAGAATAGAAGAAGGCATATCGGCGCTACAGCTTGATTTCCCCCGAATCTGCGGGCATATATGCCCCCATGTCAAACGATCTCTTTAAGTCCAATGCCGCCAAGAAGGCCGAGCCCTCTTATTCCGCCGCTGATATCGAGGTGCTGGAGGGGCTGGAGCCTGTCCGCAAGCGGCCCGGTATGTATATCGGCGGCACCGATGAATCGGCGCTGCATCATCTGGTCGCCGAGGTGCTGGACAATGCCATGGACGAGGCGGTGGAGGGTCATGCCAGCCGCATTGATCTGGAGCTGGGCGCCGATGGCTATGTCACCGTGCGCGATAACGGACGCGGCATTCCGGTGGATACTCATCCCAAATATCCCGGCAAGTCGGCGCTGGAGGTCATTCTGTGTATGCTGCATTCGGGCGGCAAATTCTCGGGCAAGAATTACAAGACCTCGGGCGGGTTGCATGGGGTCGGCATTTCGGTGGTCAATGCGCTGTCGGATGATCTGTATGTTGAAGTAGCGCGGGATCGTCAGCTTTATGCCTTCACCTGCTCGCGGGGCATCCCGCAGGGCAAGCTGAAAAATATCGGCCCGGTCCATAACCGGCGCGGCACCACTGTGCGGTTTCATGCTGATCCCGAGATTTTCGGAACCTCCATCCGCTTCAAGCCGGAACGCCTCTACAAGATGGCGCGGGCCAAGGCCTATCTGTTTGCTGGCGTTCATGTGGCGTGGAAATGTGACCCCGCGCTGCTCGCTGAAGGCAGCACCACCCCCGCCGAGGCCGATCTGCATTTTCCCGGCGGTCTGGGCGATTATCTGACTGCCTCGCTGGCGGGCCGCGCCACCCTGACCCCGACTCCCTTCACCGGCAATGCCACCTTCGGCAATGATCAGGGCCGGGTGGAATGGGCGGTCGCGTGGCCGCATGATGAAGAGGGTTTTAACAGCAGCTATTGCAACACCGTGCCCACTCCGCAGGGCGGCACCCATGAAGCCGGTTTGCGTCTGGCCCTGACCCGCTCGGTGCGGGCCTATGGCGAGATGATAAAGGACAAGCGGGCAGCGGCGATTACGGCGGACGACGTGATGGGCGGAGCGATTACCCTGCTCTCGGCCTTCATCCGCGACCCGCAATTTCAGGGCCAGACCAAAGACCGTCTGGCCAATACCGAGGCCACCCGTCTGGTTGAAAACGCGGTGAAAGACCGGTTTGATATCTGGTTGACCAGCAATACCAGTGCCGCCAAATCTTTGCTTGAGCGCCTGATCGAAAAGGCCGAAGACCGCGCCCGCAAAAAGCAGGATAGCGAGATGGCGCGCAAGACCGCTACCCGCAAACTGCGTCTGCCCGGCAAACTGTCGGATTGCTCGTCGCGCAGCTCCGAAGGCACCGAGATTTTTCTGGTCGAGGGTGACTCGGCGGGCGGCAGCGCCAAGCAGGGCCGCAACCGCGAGACGCAGGCGATTTTGCCGCTCAAGGGCAAGATTCTCAATGTGGCTTCCAACTCGCTGGAGAAAATCCGCGCCAATCAGGAAATCGGTGATCTGATTCAGGCGCTCGGTTGCGGCTCGGGCCGTGATTTCGATGTCAAGAAACTGCGCTATGAGCGCGTCATCATCATGACCGATGCCGATGTCGACGGCGCCCATATCGCTTCGTTGCTGCTGACTTTCTTCTACCGCGAGATGCCGGACCTCATCACCAAGGGTCATGTTTTCCTCGCCCAGCCGCCGCTCTATCGGCTCTCGCATGGCAGTCTGGTGATGTATGCCCGCGACGATGCACATAAAGATGAGCTGCTGGCCAAGCACTTCAAGAACAAGAAACCGGATATTGGCCGCTTCAAAGGTCTGGGCGAAATGCAGCCCGCGCAGCTGAAGGAAACCACCATGGATCCGAAGAAGCGCATTCTGCTCAAAGTCTACATCCCCGACGGCTCCCGCCCCGACGAAGCCGACGAAGCTGAGTATACGCATGACCTCGTCGAGCGGCTGATGGGCCGCAAGCCCGAACTCCGCTTCCAGTTCATTCAGGAGAATGCCCGCTTTGCCGAAGGGCTGGATGTGTGAGCGCCGGTTACTTTGCGGCAGGGCGTTTCTTGCGTTGCAGCATTATATCCCTCTCGACTTCCTGAGAAAAAATCCGCACAGTTCCTGCGCGTAGCTACGCAGGAGGTTCTTCATGACCGATCAGCCAACCCTTATTCCGGTTTCTGCCAAACTGGCTGAAGAGTCCTGGTGCAATGCAGATCGCTACGAGGATATGTACCGGCATTCCCTGCAGGACCCGGACGGGTTCTGGGCGGAGCAGGCCAAGCGGCTGCACTGGGAAAAGTTTCCGACCAAAATCCGCAGCGGCGATTTCAATGATGGTGTGGAGATCAAGTGGTATGAGGACGGCATTCTCAATGTCTCCTACAACTGTATTGACCGCCATCTGTCCACCAAGGCGGACGACATTGCCATCATCTGGGAGGGCGACAATCCCGAGGAAAGCCGCCATATCAGCTATGCCCTGCTCCATGCCGAAGTCTGCCTCATGGCTAATGTGCTGAAGGGGCTGGGGATTAAAAAAGGGGATTGCGTCACCATCTATCTGCCGATGATTGCAGAAGTTGTCATTGCCATGCTGGCCTGTGCCCGTATCGGGGCCATTCACAGCGTGGTATTTGGCGGGTTTTCGGCACAAAGCCTGCGGGATCGCATTCTTGATTGTAACAGCTGTCTGGTCATTACGGCAGATGAAGGACTGCGCGGTGGCCGACGGGTGCCGCTAAAGGACAGCTGTGATGCCGCTCTTGAGGAATGTCCGGCAGTTAAAAACGTGATTGTCATTCGCCGGACCGGTACGCTGATCGGCTGGGTTGATGGTCGTGACATCTGGTATCATGATGTGGGAAGCGACGTCTCTTCTGTCTGCCCGCCCGAGCCGATGAATGCCGAAGATCCGCTTTTCATCCTCTACACCTCGGGGTCAACCGGCAAACCCAAGGGCGTGCTGCATACCACCGGCGGCTATCTGGTCTATGCGGCTCTGACCCACCACTATGTCTTCGACTATCATGACGGCGATATTTACTGGTGTACCGCTGATGCGGGCTGGGTGACGGGCCATAGCTATGTGGTCTATGGCCCGCTGGCCAATGGCGCAACCACCCTGATGTTTGAAGGCGTGCCCAATTATCCCGATATGGGGCGCTTCTGGCAGGTGATCGACAAGCACAAGGTCAACATTTTCTATACCGCGCCCACCGCCATTCGTGCCCTCATGCGCGAAGGAGAGAGCTGGGTCAAAAAAACATCGCGGGCCTCTCTGCGTCTGCTTGGTTCGGTCGGCGAGCCGATCAATCCCGAAGCGTGGCTGTGGTACTGGCGCGTGGTTGGTGATGAGCGCTGCCCGGTGGTGGATACGTGGTGGCAGACGGAAACCGGCGCCGCCATGATTTCTCCGCTCCCCGGTGCAACAGCACTGAAACCCGGTTCGGCTACCAAGCCGTTCTTCGGGGTAGAACCGGTGATTGTTGATAATGAAGGCCGCGAACTGACCGGGCCCTGCGAAGGTAATCTCTGCCTCGTCCGCTCCTGGCCGGGGCAGGCGCGCTCGCTGTACCGGGATCATGCACGGTTTGTGCAGACCTATTTCAGCACCTACAAGGGCAAGTACTTCACCGGTGATGGCTGCCGCCGTGATGAGGACGGTTATTACTGGATTACCGGGCGGGTGGATGATGTCATCAATGTCGCCGGTCACCGTCTCGGCACCGCTGAAATTGAAAGCGCACTGGTCGCTCATCCCAAAGTCGCGGAAGCCGCCGTGGTCGGGTATCCCCATGACATCAAGGGACAGGGCATCTATGCCTATGTGACGCTGAACAGCGGGATTGAGCCAACGGATGAGTTGAGGAAAGAGCTGATCCTGTGGGTTCGCCATGAAATCAGCCCGATTGCGGCACCGGATCTGCTGCAATGGGCGCCGGGTCTGCCCAAAACCCGCTCCGGCAAAATCATGCGGCGTATCCTGCGCAAGATTGCCGCCAACGAGCAGGAGAGTCTCGGCGACATCTCGACACTGGCCGACCCGTCCGTGGTGGCTGATCTGGTTGCAAACCGGCTGAATACGGCTTCATAAGGCCGTGGGCACTACTTGTCATCCTTCGGCTTTTTATCCGGGGGCAAGGCAAACGGATCGCCCTTGGTCGGGTCATAGGCCGGCTCCGCCGGGCCGCTGAACTGATCTGGAATCTCGCCGCTGGCCAGACTCCGGGCTATTTCCTCCATCCCCGCCTGACGGATGGTTTTGCCCTTCTCCGAGAAGGGGGTTCCACTGTACTGTTTGATGAGTTTGTCGCGTTCCTTGCCCATTGGCGTTTCTCCTTTGCTCGTCCTGTGTGTACCGCTCCAGCGCATCGGCGCGTTTGGCAGAAATTTCCGTTTCGATTTTGGTAATAAGGGCGTCCTTGTTTTCACCACCGCGAATGACCTTGCCATGAGCGTTTTTATGCTCAAGCGGCATGACGGTGCTGACTACATCCATCCCTCTCAATTCGGCGCGGCCTTTGCCGTCGGCAATTTCCGCCATCGTCATCAAGCGATCCAACCCTTTGGGCAGGGTTCCGCCCGCCTGCTCCAGAAACCGGGAAACGTTGGCGTTCCGGAAGTCCTGCATGCGGCGGTCAATTTCCCTCTGGGCGGCCTTGATGTCCTGATCGGAAAGAATGCGGGTACCTTCAGCTGAACTGACAATCGGACGGATGGCCAGCAACATGCGACCGCCACCATCATGCCCGATCTCGACATTCTCCCGCCCGAGTTTGACACCGGTGGCGGCAAAGCTGTCCAGCACGATCTTCTGGGCAAAATGATGGAGAACGATATTGGCATTGTCATGGCCGAGCAGCTTGTTGATGCCGCCCAGATTTTCCATGGATACTGCCATGGCCCGCGCCTTGAGGTCGGCAAGGTTGGGATTCTGGAGTTTGGCGAGCAGTTCCGGGTTGTCGCGCAGATGTTCGCGCAACTTCCCGGCATCTTTGGCAAACTGGCCGAAGATTTCCGGCATGACATCGCCGACATAGGTACGGGTGGCGCTATCAATCGGGCTGGAGCTGGCCAGCATCCGCTCGAACAGCTTCCGTTGGGCCGGATCAAGACTGGCCCCGCGCTTATCAAGAGCAGCATGCATCAACTGGGTATCCCGCTCAATTGGTGTGCGGAACAGGGTGGGTGGCAACGTAATATCGGGAAAAGGCCGGGGAGGCGCGGCCAGTGGGGTCAGAAAACGGCCATAGCGGTTTTGGAGCACAAGAGACGAAGCATTCAGCAGCGCCGAGGCCCGGTCGGCTGTCATGGCAAAGCCCTGCGTACTGCGGAACTCGCTGGGCTTGCCGCTGAAGCTGCGCTCTGGCGCGTAGAGCGTGCCGCAGCGCTGCTTGAGCGCGGTATATTCGGCAGCGTGGCGCTGAATGTTATTCTGCAGCTTGTAGGCAACGGTTGCCTGCACCAGATCGCGCAACTCGCCATCCGGGGTCTTGCTGAGATCCCGTTTGATGCCAAGGCCGCCGAGGCGCTTTTCCAGTTCCTGACGGCTCTGCTTCTGGAGTCTGGTTTTCTTTTTGCGACGGCCACCGCCTACGCGCTTGCGGCCAGCCTTGGCCGGGTCAAGGGTTGACTCATCCTCGGCACCGGGGGACAGCGTGGCATATTGGAGGCTGGTACCAGCCTTTTCTTCCTTACCCTCTTCGTCGTCCCCGCTCTCTTCCTCGTCATCCTCCAGACCGGCTTTACGGGCCAGCTGCAGCAGTTCGCGCAGTTCGGGCGACAGGTGATTTTCGAATGCGGAAACAGCGGCGGGCGGTGGTAGAGCGCCTGTCTCAACTCCGGGAGCCGGAGGCAAAGCACCGCGACGGCGTACCCCCATGGCCAGCTTGTTAGCCGCAATTCTCTGATCGACCTGTTCAAGCTCATGGCCGGGTTGGGTGTTCAGGTCAAGTGCAATGGTCGCACAGACAGCGCCAAAACCCCGCCGCCAGTCATCATCACGGGCTTTGCCGTGTTCATGGTCGTGCAGTCCGGCCTCAGCGGTGAACCGCTCGATGGCAGGCTGAACATAATCACGGATGATCTGGTCGCATTGCTCCTGGGTCAGCCCGACACAAACCAGACGCATTTCATCGCCACCGGTACGGAAGCCCTGGATTTTGGCGTCGGTGACGCCGAGATCCCGGGCCCCGACCTGCATGGCCTCACGGGAAATCCCGGCAATGACGCGGGCAGCCTGATCGGTGAAAGACCAAGCTTCCCTCTCATCAACATCGGTGACGGGAACGCCACGGGCGCCAGCGATCAGCTTGCGGCGGAATTCGTTGGTGCCGCCCATGTTGAGAAAGTCAAATTCAACCATGGTCACCGGACGGTCGGTCAGAATCGCGTAGAGATGGGCCAGGCCGGTGGTGATGGGGGCATGTTGTTTGCGCTGGAACCCGGTCAGCGGCTCAAGATCGTTATAGCGCGATACCAGCAGTTCCTGCATGGTATCAAAGGCGACCGGCGGCAGATCCGGCGCATACCGCTTCATCAGCTTGAGCTTGAGTTCATGCGGCGGGATAAAGCCGTTCTGCAGCCATATTTCGCGCAGATCCTGCAGCACCTGCCCTGGCGCTGGAGGGGCATGTTTGAGTTGGGGGTCAACACAGGCTTCAACAAAGGCGAATACCGTCTGACCATAAATAATCCCGGCGTTTTTTTTGTGTTCTGCAAAGATTTCCGGATTGGGCTGAGCGAACAGGGCTGCCAGTTCCTTGTAAACATCGGTGGTCCCCCCCTGCTGCTCAAGGCGGAATGCGGTTGGCATGGCACTGGCCAGCGTCATTGCACGCAGAGCGTGAGTTGGCGAGGGCGCGCTGCCAGAATCAGAGAAGGGGGGAGCCGGTGCGTTCACCAAGAGATTCTAACCCGCAAAATCTAAAAAATCACCTAAGTTTGATGAAATTTATGAACTATTTGCAAATGGTTAATCTTTGCCGGAAAAAACACCCCCCCGCCAACAATTATCCGGTCCTGCAAACTGACATATTCTTCACTACAGTTAGAAAATATTAACCAAGCTGGGTTGTAGTGGGGCACCGGTCACACTAGCCTTGAGCGTGTTCGCTCTGTCCTGTCCCAGAAAAGAGGATACCATGCCCGCCGAACTTCCCCCGCCCTCCCGCGCTCAGGCGCAGCAGGTAGACACCGTCACCCTGACCTTTGAAAAATCCGGCAAGACCCTCAAGCTGCCGGTATTGGGAGGTACGGTTGGCCCCAACACCATCGACATCCGCAAGCTTTATGCCGAAACCGGCTGCTTTACCTTTGATCCCGGCTTCACCTCGACCGCTGCCTGTGAGAGCGCCATTACCTATATCGACGGCGATGCAGGCGTTCTCACCCATCGCGGCTATCCGATTAACCAGTTGGCCGATCACAGCGACTATATGGAAGTCTGCTATCTGCTGATGTATGGCGACCTGCCCAATCCGGCGCAGAAGAAGAAATTCCAGTTCGACATCACCCATCATACCATGGTGCATGAACAGCTGATCGCTTTCCTGCGCGGGTTCCGCCGCGATGCGCACCCGATGGCGGTGCTGGTTGGTACAGTCGGCGCACTGTCAGCTTTCTATCACGACAGCCTTGATATTCACGACCCCCGCCAACGCGAAATCTCGGCGCACCGCCTGATTGCCAAGATGCCGACGATTGCGGCGATGGCCTATAAATATTCCATCGGCCAGCCCTTTGTGTATCCGCGCAATGATCTGGGCTTTGCCGAGAACTTCCTCAACATGATGTTTGCGGTTCCGGCTGAGCCCTATGTGGTCAATCCGGTACTGGCGAGGGCGATGGATCGTATCCTTATCCTCCATGCCGATCATGAGCAGAATGCGTCCACCTCGACGGTACGCACCGCCGGATCTTCTGCCGCCAATCCGTTTGCCTGTATGGCCTCCGGCATTGCCTCGCTGTGGGGCCCGGCGCATGGCGGCGCCAATGAAGCGGTGTTGCACATGCTGATGGAGATCGGCAGCAAGGACAAAATTCCAGCCTTCATCGAAAACGTCAAGTCGCCCAACAGCACGGCGCGTTTGATGGGCTTTGGCCATCGCGTTTACAAGAACTACGATCCCCGCGCCAAGGTCATGAAGAAGACCTGTGATGAAGTACTGGCCGAACTGGGTATCAAGGATGATCCGCTGCTCGACATCGCGATGGAGCTGGAGCGGATTGCGCTGAGTGACGAGTATTTCATCAAGCGCAAGCTTTACCCCAATGTCGATTTCTATTCGGGCATCATCCTGAAGGCGATGGGCATTCCACTCAGCATGTTTACGGTTCTGTTTGCCGTCGCCCGCACCGTCGGCTGGGTCAGCCAGTGGACGGAAATGATGGAAGACAAAGCCCAGAAAATCAGCCGCCCCCGCCAGCTCTATCTCGGTCAGGATACGCGGGATTATGTGCCGCTGGAGAAGCGGAAATAGGCTCTTGATACCGCCGTCCCCTCTGTCATCAGATGGACAGAAGGGACGGCGTTTTCACGTCTTTTGAGTGCAACCGAATAAATCAGCCCTTATAGCGCTCCATATAGGCGCCGTCCTCGGTCTTGATGACCACCCGGTCACCAGCGGTGATGTGCGGCGGCACCTGAATTTTGACACCATTCTGCAGCGTGGCGGATTTGTAGGAAGAGGTCGCCGTCTGCCCCTTGATGACCGGCTCGGCTTCCGCGATGGTCAGAATGACCGACTTGGGCAGCTCCACCGTAACCGGCGTTTCTTCATGAAAAAGAACGTTGCAGACCATGTTGTCCTGCAGGAAGCGGGAGGGCTCGCCGATCATTTCCAGCGCAATGGTGATCTGGTCGTAATTTTCCTGATTCATGAAATGGGCCTGATCTCCATCGGTGTAGAGATACTGCATTTCATGGCTGCGCATTTCAGCTGTTTCCAGCGTTTCCTGCGTACGATAGCGCACATTGCGCTTGGTGCCGGAGCGGATGTCCTTCATCTCGACCTGAATGACCGAGGCTCCCTTGCCGGGCTGGTTGATCTGGATTTTGCTGACCAGCCAGAGCTTGCCTTCTTCTTCAAGAACGGCGCCGGGACGAACATCGATTGCAGTCACTTTCATAAGTCTTTATCCTCGCTGTATAAACCTGAGTGCGCGGAAACTAGCAGCATGAAAGGCAGGATGCAACGGGCCAGATGGAACAGGCCCGCTTTCCGGTTGATTCCGGGGGCAGTGGTCACTATGACTGTCCGGGTTCAACCCAAACCCCGGAAAAAGCCCAGAAATCATGACGACTTGCACCCCTGCCCTCTGGTGGCACCCCGACAATCTGGCAGCGCGGCGTTCGGCCCTTGCCGGGAGGCAGGCTGTCCTGCGGGCTTGGCGGCACTGGTTCGAGACACAGAATTTCGACGAAGTGGAAACGCCCTGTCTGCAGGTATCCCCCTGCGTGGAAGTACATATGCGCGGCTTCAAGACCCGATTGGAAGGTCTGAAGAAGGAAAACGGGCGGGAGTTGTGGCTGCACACCAGCCCGGAATTTGCCATGAAGAAGCTGCTGGTGGGCGGCATGGAGCGGATTTTTCAGTTCGCCCGGGTTTTCCGCAATGGTGAATCCACTGAACGCCACCAGCCGGAATTCACCCTGCTGGAATGGTATCGGGCGCAGGCCGACTATACCGCCCTGATGGCCGACTGCACCGCCCTGCTGAGGCTTGCCGCAGAGGCCACCGGGCGGAAGATCGCCACTTGGGAAGGCCGCAGCTGCGACCTTACCGCCGAACCGGAGATCCTGACCGTTGCTGAAGCCTTCACGCGGTATTGCGGGCTGGACATCCACTCGCCCCGGCTGGAAGAAGAGGCCCGGGCCAAAGGCTACCGGGTCGCAGCGGATGACCGCTGGGAGGATGTTTTCTTTCGCCTGATGCTCGACCATATCGAACCAAATCTGGGCAGCGGGCGGCCAACTTTTCTGTGCGAATACCCCGTCTCGCAAGCGGTGCTGTCCCGGCCCAAGCCCGGTGACGGGCGAGTGGCCGAGCGGTTCGAGCTGTATGTGGCGGGGTTGGAACTGGCCAATGCTTATGGCGAGTTGACCGACCCGGTTTTGCAACGCCAGCGCTTCACCACCGACATGGATCTACGTGAACAACTTTATGGTGAACGCTTTCCGGTCGACGAAGACTTTCTGGCCGCGCTTGATTTCGGCCTGCCCCCCGCCGCCGGAATCGCCCTCGGCTTTGACCGCATGGTCATGCTGGCCACCGGCGCCACCGACATCCGGCAGGTGGTGTGGTCACCGGTGGTTGAAGTCATGACTGACGCGGTGCGCCCGGTTGATACAGAAACTCTGGTCGGTCTTGAGCCGCCGAGCTGTGCGGATTGCATAGTCATGACCCATGACGGCAAAATTCTTCTACAACAGCGCCCCGAGAATTGGGGGGCCTCGGCTGGCCGCCTGACTTCGTTTGGTGGGCATCTCGAAGAAGGCGAAACGCCGCTTGAAGGGATGCGGCGTGAGCTGGAAGAAGAAGTTGGTGCTAAAATCGCAGCAGAAGAGGCCGTTCTGGTTGGCATTGTAACCGAGGACATCACGCAGCATAAAGTGCCGCTTTACGTCTATTTCTGGCATGACCGGGGCGGCACTATCACCGGATGTTATGAGTGTGAGGCGGTATATTACGACCGGATAGCCGGGGCGTTGGCGCATCCAAAAATCATGCCTTATCTGCGGTGGGCCTTGCTGGAGTGCCAACGGCGCGGATTGCTGCCGTAAACTAAAACGACGGGCTAAGTTGCCCAAGCTGGTCGTCGATTAGTTGCAGAGGTTAAGGTAGAGTTACGCCTCAGCGTCTTCAGGATATGCGGCGCTATCGGGCACGGCCAGCATAGTATTTTCAACTTTCCCTGATGACAACCTTGGTGCGACCGCTACACTGAGCGAATGGCACTTCATTCCCTGCAAAGCACAAACAGATAATGAAAGATAAAGGCTTCAACCTGATTGAATCAGCGATTGTCCTTGCCATAATCGGGCTGGTGATCGGGGGAGTATGGGTAGCAGCTGTGGCTGTGAGTGACCAGCGCAAGAGAGCGCAACTTCAGGAAGCCATTCCGCTCATGGTTAACGGTACGCGTGAGCTTTTTACTACCCAGATGTGGCCCAGCGATCCGGCGGGGCAGACATATATTACATCAACTTTGATAGCTAGCGGCAAAGTGCCAGAGAGTATCTTGAAGAACGGTCAGCTAACCAACCCTATTCCGGCACCTCCTTCAATGTCACTCTGCTGTACGCGCCTTTAGTCACAAACCGTGCAATCCTGATAACAGGGTCGGGGTTGAACAAACAACAGGCCGACCTCACCATGTATGCCTATCTGCAGGGTATGAAGAACATCGTCAGTTATGCCTATTGTTCTGATGTACCGGAGACAACCTGGTGGGTCTACAACCCGCCCGTCAGCACCCCTTGGCCGCCAAACTGTCCCGCCACTGCCAGCAAGGCCACCGTCTATTATGCATTTGACAGAGAACAGTACTGAATGGCCTGTGCGCTTAAGTCCCGGTTGACGTTTTCCGGGCGGCTTCTACTCTTGAGGCGACATGGAGAGTGACTCATGACCCGTTTTCTGTCTGCCCTGCTGCTTTCGGTTGCCTTGCCTGCACTGGCTCTGGCCCAAATGGATCATACGAATCATATGGATCACGGCATGGCTGCGCCGGTTGCTGAAGCGCCGGTTGTGGAACCCCTGCCCGCGTCCCCTACTGCTGAGCCAACCCAGTTGATGCCGCAGGACGAGAGCATGGCCGGTATGGGCCATATGAGCGGTGCCCACGACATGACCCCGCTTAACCCGACCACCCTACCGCAAGCCGCGCCCGATCGTTTGGGCGGCGGCGAGTTGGCCAGCGAAATGAAAGACGGGGTGCGGGAGTTTCACCTTACCGCCAGCATGATCGCATGGCCGATCAGCGAACATGTTACGGTGGCGGCCATGGCCTATAACGGTCAGGTACCCGGCCCGGCCATTCGCGTGCATCAGGGCGAGAAGGTGCGGGTGGTTTTCACCAACAACCTGTCCGAACCGACCACGATCCACTGGCACGGGCTGGATGTGCCGATCGAGATGGACGGAGTGCCGGGCGTCTCGCAGGAGCCGGTCAAACCCGGTGAAAGCTTCACCTATGAGTTCACCATCACCAATGCCCCCGGCACGTTCTTTTATCATACTCATGTGATGCCGGACAAACAGCAGGCGCTCGGGCTTTATGGCGCTTTCATCGTTGATCCCAAGGAAGGTCAGGCCAAGCCCTACAGCGCCGACTATACGTTCCTGCTCGGAGAATGGACGGTGAAGGAGAACGGCAATGTCCCCTCAATGCCGATGGAAGGCATGTTCCCCAATTATTTCACCATTAACGGCAAAGCCTGGCCCGCCACCCCGCATATTCAGGCCAAGGTTGGAGACAAGATCCTGCTGCGTCTGATCGGGTCCGGTTCATTCTCCCATCCCATCCATATGCATGGCGCGCCCTTTACCGTCGTCGCCACCGATGGTCACCCGGTGCCCACCGTTGCCCAGTTGACCAAAGACACCATCGAAGTCGCCCCCGGCGAGCGCTATGACCTGCTGTGGTCGCCCACCCGCCCCGGCACCTGGATGCTTCACTGCCACATCAATCATCACACCATGGGAGACGAACAGGACTCCGCCGATGGCATGGGCGGCATGATTATCGCGCTTGATGTTGCGCCCTGAGGAGCAGGCCTATTTCGTCGTAACAAAATACCGATCCCAGCTGCGGCCCTGCGCATATTTCTCATAAAAGCGGCGGTTATACTCAACCCCCGGCACAGTGATCCAGAACAGGCGGTAGAGGCCTTTGCGGTGGCAGTCCTCAATAACGTGTTGCATCAGCAGATGCCCCGCTCCATGGCCCCGGTGCGCCGGATCGACATAGAGATCCATCAGATAGGCTTCATCAAGCCCCGCCTCGGTGCTGTACTGGGTAGTGATATGGGCAAAGCCCTGACAGCCTCCGGCGGCATCGCGCAGGGCCCAAGCCAGCAGGCGCCCATCCTGAGCCATAATGGTTTTCCAGTTGGTATCCATGACTGCGGGCTGAATGGCAGGGGGATGATGACTGCCCATATAGCCGATCCAGTGCCTGCTCCAGGCTTCCTGATCATCGGCCTTGAAATTATCGATGCAATAGGGAGGCTGGTTGGTCATGATGGCCTTGTCTCCGATTTCGGTGCATACCGCACATAAATATACAAACACCACAGGCAGGCGGGGAAGACGGCCAGCATCAGCCAGCGCAGGTCAAGCGTGGGGTGGAGGTAAAGGAGGAGGGCGGCGCTCCACAGCACGACCAGATTGCCGAGATCCCAGCCGAATTCCGACCAGTAATGAAACCACAGCGGATCATGGGTTTCTTTGGCCCATTGGTAAAGGGCGGCGTTATAGGGCTGGGTGAAGGCGCTGGCCGCCAGATTAAGTAGGGCGCTGAGCAGGGCAATTGATAACGGGTCGCGTCCGAACAAGGCGAGCAGCGAAACAGCCAGCATGTAGAGCAGGGCGCCGATCATGGCCGGGCCACGTCCCTTGCCAATGTCGATGCGTCTGGCAATGAAGATACTGATGAGCAGGCCGAGCAGGGTGGTGGCGGTCATCATGTAGCCAAGGCTTCTGACGCTGCCGAACTGTTGATAGATGATAATCGGCCAGATTACCGCCAGCACCGCGCTGGCCGCGCCCCAGCCGCCGAACAGCTTCATGCCTTTCTTGCTGATATGGAATCCCTTACCCCAGTGCATCGGCTTGGGCGGGCAGGGTTCGGGCATGAAAAAGAGCGGCAGGAGGCTGCAGAACAGGGTCAGGGCGGTCAGGATGAACAGCGCCGCCCAGCCGAGATCGGTTTGCAAGGCTCCGGTGGCGAGATGGGCGAGAATGGCGCCGACACTCATGAAAATGCCGCGGGCCGCCAGTTGCCGCCCGAACTTTCCGTGTTCGGACAGAGTGGCAAAGGTGGTGTGGACGGCGTGCCAGTACAGCGCCTCGCCGCCTGCCATCAGCACCAGCGTGGCCCAGAGCAGCGGGCCATTATGGTCGATCACACCGTACAGGCAGAAGGCCAGCGCCAGCATGATCTGGCCGATGACAAGCGCAGGCTTGGTGCCGTAGCGGTGGGGAATGAGGATGAGCGGGGTCCGCAGCACCCAGCGCAGCCCGATCAGCGCCCCCATCGCCAGACAGGTGGCCGCAAGACTCATGCCAAGCGTGAGGAAGAAAACCGCGCTGACCGACAGCCGCAGAATCTGCCCGAAATTGACCAGGCCGATATGGAGGTTGAGCAGGTTGAGGTGACGGCTCGAAAATGCGCCGTCCGAAAAATAGCGTAAATGTTTCCGCAACACGCTCTGGCATCTCCTCTGAAACGGGGTCATACTATGTGGCATGGAACAGCCGCAGTTGCATATCCCCTTTCTGCTTGAAGCCATTACGTTGCTGGCCGCTTCCGGCATTCTGGTTCCCCTGTTCCAGAGGTTCAGTCTGAGCCCTGTGCTGGCCTATCTGCTGGCCGGTCTTCTGATTGGCCCCTACGGTATTGGACTTGTGGTTCCGGCAGATCATTTCCTTGCGGCCGCTGTCATCCGGAATGGGCAGGAAGTTCAGGCGCTGGCCGAACTCGGGGTTGTTCTACTGCTTTTCGTCATCGGGCTTGAGCTGTCCGTGGGACGGCTGTGGTCGTTGCGGCGTTATGTGCTGGGTCTGGGCGGGCTTCAGTTCGTGGTGACCTCTGTGATTATCGGATTCATTGCTCATGGCTTTGGTAACAGCCTGTCAGCCTCCCTGTTGCTGGGGGCGGCGCTGGCGCTATCGTCCACGGCCATCGTGATGCAGCTTCTGGCTGAGCGCCACGCAACCGGTCTGCCGCTGGGGCGCATGAGCTTCGCCATCCTGCTGATGCAGGATCTGGCGGTGGTGCCGGTGCTGGTTCTGGCGGGAGCGCTGGCTGAGGGTGGCAGTGTTGCGGTCGCCTTGCTGAATGCCGGGTTCAAGGCGGCGCTGGCCATCACGGTTATTGTGGCGGTCGGCCTGTTGCTGCTGCGTCCGCTCTTCAGGCTGGCGGCGAGAGCGGTGGGCGAGGAAGCTTTTCTCGCGCTGGCGCTGCTTGTAGCGGTGGGGACATCGGCCCTGACCGGTGCCGCCGGACTGTCCATGGCACTGGGGGCTTTCCTGGCAGGGATGCTGCTGGCCGAAACCGAATACAGCCACGCGATTGAAACCTATATAGCCCCCTTCAAGGGCTTGCTGCTGGGGGTTTTCTTCATGAGTGTCGGCATGGGGCTGGATCTGCGCGCCGTGTTTGACAATCTGCTGTGGCTCAGCCTGTCGCTTCCGGGCCTTCTTCTGCTTAAAGGACTGATTATTGCTGTTCTTGGTCGCTGGTTCGGGCTGTCATGGCCGACGGCACTGGAAACCGGGCTGTTGCTGGGACAGGCGGGCGAGTTCTCGTTTATCGTTATCGGTCTGGCGATGAGCAACGGGCTGCTTGGCGGGGACATCGGTCAGTTCATGTTGATTCTGACCGGGCTGTCGATGCTGGTAACGCCGGTTCTGGCGGGGCTCGCCCAACGGCTGTCGGCCCGTTTCGGAGCCGAGGCGGCGCTGGCGCCCATGCCCTTCCGGGATCTGCAGTTTGACGGGCATATCATCATTGCCGGATATGGCCGGGTCGGTCGCGTTCTGTCCGAGGTTCTCGAGGCCGAGGGTGTGCCGTGGGTGGCAATGGACTCTGACAGCATCGCTGTAGCTGCCGCCCGCACACGCGATCTGCCGGTCTGGTTTGGTGATGCACGGCTGCATATCATGCTGGACCGTCTGGGGATTGCCCGCGCCCGTGGTCTGGTGGTGACAACCGATGTCTCTGAGGTTGCGGAACAGATTGTGACGGTCTGTCGTGAACACTGGCCCAGACTGCCGCTTGCGGTTCGTACTGTTGACCGTTCGCAGGCCCGGCGGCTGAAGCGTTTTCCCGGTGTGTCGGTTGTTCCTGAGAATCTTGAACTCGCCTTGCAGCTTTCAGCGCTGGCACTGCGAACCATGGATGTGGCTGAAGAATCGATCCAGCATCGTCTGCAGCTGGCGCGGGCGGCGGCTATGAAGGAGTAGCAGAAAAAGACGCCGGAGCTGGCTTCATGCGCGGTTTGACGGTGCCATTCCTGGTCAGTTCCCGATGAGAGACGCCCACCGGATAGCCCTGTTCCTCAAACCAGCGGGCCAGACACTCGGTCAAGAAAACCGAGCGGTGTTTACCGCCAGTGCAGCCGAAGGCAATGGTCAGATAGGGTCGGTCATTGCGCCTGAACCCCGGCAGCATGGTGGTCAGACACTGGGAAAGACCCTGAAAGAACGGGGCAAAAGCCGGATCCTGCCGGATGTACTCTCCCACCGGCTGATCCTGTCCGGTCTGCGGCTGCAGCTCTTTTATATAATGGGGGTTGGCGAGAAAACGCGCATCAAACACCAGATCAGCCTCCCGCGGAACGCCATAGCGATAGGAAAAAGACATCACCTGCACGCCGAGGCCCCGCCCGCCCTCAGGCGGAAAATGCCCATGCAGCAGATGACGCAGATCGGTGGTGCTGATGAGAGAGGTATCAATCATGAGATTGGCTCGCGCCTTGAGGGGCTGCAGTAGCTGGCGCTCCATCGCCAGACCATCGGCAATCGGGCGCTCCTGCGCCAGCGGGTGACGGCGGCGGGTTTCCGAGAAGCGGGCAATCAGCTGTTCATTCTCGCATTCAAGAAAAACCAGTCTGGCTTCAGTATCCGGGCGCTGGTTGAGGTTGTCGATCAACTCAAGCACCTTGTCGGCGGCAAAACCGCGGGTGCGGACATCAATACCGAAAGCGAGCGGGCGGGAAGCGTCAGGGCTGTTAATCAGCTGCTCGGCCAGCGATAGCGGCAGGTTATCAATCGCCTCAAAACCAATATCTTCAAAGGCGGTGCGGGCGGTGCTGAGTCCGGCGCCAGCCATGCCGGTAACAACAACGATACGACGTCTGGCTGCGGGTGCGGTCATATGACAATATCTCCCTGTTGCAGGAATAGCCGGATTTTGGCTGGCGTGGAGGCTTCAAAGTAAGGCAGACGGAGTGCCGGAATCGCCAATCCGGCCAGCATGATGGTCGTTGGCTCCGGCAGGCGTTCCAGCAGGCCGGGTGTGCCGGGGTCGAGAATGAGCGCCAGACTGACGCTGTCAAGCATGGGGGTCGCCAGTAATCCGACATGGCGGACTTCAATCAGGCCCCGGATGCTGGCCGGACAGCTGGCCACCAACTGCCCGCCCTGCGGGGTAACTTCAACCTGATCGTCCGCGACCAGCTGCGCGCCACCATCCATCAGGCGCAAGGCAAGGTCGGACTTGCCAACCCCGGCTTTCCCCCGGATCAGGACACCGCGAGGACCAAGGGCAACGCAGGAAGCATGGATAAGGGCCATCAGAATCTCCGGCGGCGAAACTACGCCAACCGAGCCGGTTCTGCTAGGGTATTTTAACCGGAACTGGTCATATCCCCATTGTCATCAACTCTGTTAACCAGTTGCCAGACAGGCCCTGAAGGCCTCAGCTGTATTCCAGCAAGATCAGCCGGTCCGTGGGGACTGTTAGTTTGTCATGGAACGCCTCGTCGTGGAATTCTCTTGAAGTTACCCTTCCTGTTTGGCTATTTTCCACGTTCAGGGGGAAATGATTATGAGTTCAGTATGGGACGACGATTCTTTTGCACAGGCGTGGAACGATACTTATGGCCTTGATATGGCAAAGGCTCCCATTCGCCCCGGCCTTATCTACCCTCTGATTGCTGAATCCATTGGCGCGGCAACCGGTTTGAGATTGATCGATTTTGGTTGTGGTAATGGCAATCTCATCCGCCATTTCAAAGACCACCCTTTCCAGCACTGGCTGGGCCTTGATGGAGGGAGCGCCATTCTCAAAACCGCACTTGATTTGAAAGAAGATGACTCCCGGATCGATTTTGCGCGGGCTGATCTCAGTGCGCCGCTGGCCAAGCCATTAACCGGCTTTGACGTAGCAACAGCCATATTCGTGGTAGAGGAAATTCCGGTGGCGGGGGTGCAGGCTTTCTTCAATACGATTGCTACCTCCATCAAGCCGGAAACAGGTCGCGCCCATATTTTCACGCAGCACCCGTCTTATGCATTCAAGGAAGACCTGCTGGCGGCACAGGCCAGCCGGCCCAATACCAAGTTTGAAGGACACCAAGGCTATTTTGATACCGCACCCACCACTTACGCCCTCAGCATCATGAATGAAGCGAACAATCATCCGGAGCGGGCAAGCTATCATCACAAACCAATGTCAGCGTTGCTGAACGCTATTAGCAAAGCGGGGCTGCACCCCGAAGTCATGGGAGAGATTCCCTCGGGCGTCATCACTCTGGACAACTGGCGCAATCATAAACCCCAATGCGGCGACACCCCGCGTTTTCTTTACTTGCAGCTGGAACGGCGATAAGGGCCTCAGCCATATTCCAGCAAGATCAACTTTGCCGGGCTGGCCCACTCGTTTGATCTGACGCTGCTTTATTGCCGCGACACTCCCGACGTCAATGGGCGCCCAAGCGTTAGCTGGCAGACGGTGTTGTTGCAGAAGCTATAGCCGTTCTAACCTCAGTTTCAGAGTGACAGATAACCGGGTGGCGTCCCAAAGCAGCAATCAGGGTTTTGGCTTTGGCAAGATCATTTTTGTCATAAAAATGATTCCAGCATAGCAAAGACCACAGATTCTTGATCTCGCTCTGGCGCAGACCGTGCGGGTCTGTCAGCAGTTTGCGCAAAAACCGACGCATGACGCGCAGCTGCCTTATCCAGCGCGGGGTTTCCAGCAGGATGATACAATCAGCGGCGCGAAAGCTCGGGGCGCACCATGTGTAATAAACCCCCTCAACCACCCAGTTATCAGTACTGATTATTTCAGTTAACCGGGCATCGCGCCGGAGCGGGTCGGCCTTGGTGTTGTGTTGAGCAGCTGTGTTGTCCCAGTTCAGTTCATCAAGATCATAATGAGACAGACCAAAATCCTGAGCCAGTTTTTTGGCCATGGTCGTTTTTCCGCAGCCACAACCACCAAGGATGTGAATTCGCATAACAAACCTCAGCTGAGTTCGAGCAAAATCAACCTTGCCGGGCCGTGGTTGCGTTCGGTTTGGAGGTGCCAGCCATCCGGGGCGGTGAATGCTTCATCACGGGCGACTTCGACCGCTGCCAGCGCGGCTTTTTCGGCCCAGCCCTGAGCGGTGAGCGCTGCCAGACCGGATTCAGCCAGTCCCTTGTGATAGGGCGGATCGAGCAGCAGAAGGTGGCAGGCTTTGGTGGCGGACGGTGGGCGACGGACATCGGTTTGCACAAAGCCGCATTTGGCCAACTCGCGCAGGCTCTCGGCATTGCGTTTGGCCAGCGTTAACGCCGTTCTGTCCTGATCGAGGAAGAAAGTTTTTTCGGCCCCGCGTGAAATGGCTTCCAGCCCGTAAGCGCCAGTGCCGCAGAAGGCATCACAAACCCATACCCCTTCAAAAGTCCCGAGGCGATGGGTCAACATGCTGAACAGCGCTTCGCGCACCTTGTCGGTGGTCGGGCGGATTCCCTCGATTTCGGGCAGCTGCAATTGACGCGAGCGATGCTTGCCGGCGATGATACGAATCATTCTTCAGCCGCTTGCGCTTTGGCTTCCGCCTTCTCAGCTTTCAACTTGCCCCGGGCCGCCTGCAGGAGGCGCTGTTTGCCGACGCGCTTCTTGGTGCGGACGCTGTCGGGTTTGGGTAGACGGCGACCATCGGGCGCGAGGCGCTCTCCTGCCTTGTTCTTGCGTTTTTTCTTCACCGGCGGCTTTTGGCCGAGGGGCTTTTTATGAACAACCTTGTTTTTCTTCGGCTTGGCCTTGGCCCATCCTTGGGGCTTGCCAGTGGCCGTATCAAGCTCGGGCAGGCCGCTCAGCAAAGCCACCGGCAGTTGCTCGCGCAGGGTATGCTGGGGAACTTCCGCAATGGCCCCGCGTGGCAGAGTGCCGAGCGAGAACGGGCCGTAGGAAATGCGGATCAGGCGGTTGACGGTCAACTCCATCGCCGCCATCACCTTGCGGATTTCGCGGTTCTTGCCTTCCTTGAGGCCGACTTCCAGCCAGCTGTTGCGGCCTTCGCCCTTCTCGACCTTGATTTCCATCGGGCCGTAATGGACACCCTCCACCACCAGCCCCTTTTCCATCTCGCTGATCTTTTCTTCAGTAACATGGCCGAAGACGCGGACGCGGTAGCGACGCAGCCAGCCGGTCGCCGGGAGTTCGAAATAGCGGGCCAACTCGCCGTTATTGGTGAGCAGCAACAAACCTTCCGAATTCAGATCAAGACGGCCAACCGAGATGACGCGGCCCAACTCTTCAGGCAGACCGTCAAAAACCGTAGCGCGTCCCTCGGGATCGCGGGCGGTCGTCAACTCGTCAACCGGCTTGTGATAGCGCCACAGCTTGGTCGGCGGGCGGTCTTCAACCCGCTGGCCGTTGACCAGAATGACATCCGAGTCGGAGACGTTAACAGCGGGCGAAGTCAACACCTGCCCGTTGACGCTGACCTTACCGTCAGCAATCAGGCGCTCGGCGTCGCGGCGCGAACAGAGGCCAGCATGGGCCAGACGTTTAGCGATTCGTTCCATCATGATGGGCAATCTTCTAGCACAGCCAAGGGGTTAAATGCACGTCCCGCGTACCGGAAATTTTTTATTGGCCGGAATGCGTAAAAAATCTGGCCTCTTGCCCCTGTTTTTGGGTAGTGTGCGCTCCATGACAACCGACCTTGCCAGCTTGGCCAAACCTTTGCCGCCCCAGAATATCGAGGCTGAACAGGCGCTCTTGGGCGCTCTGCTGGTCAATAACCGGCTTTACGAGAAAGTGGCCGAGTTCCTCAAGGCCGATCATTTTGCCGTGCCGACGCATGGTCGCATCTACACCGCCATCTCTACCCAGATTGAACGCGGCCAACTGGCCAGCGCCGTTACCCTCAAGCCGTTCTTCGCGGCGGATGAGGGGCTGACCGAGGTGGGCGGGGGCGAATATCTGGCCTCGCTGGAAACTAATGTGGTAGCGCTGGCGGGCGCGGCGGATTATGGCCGGGCGATTTACGAGGATTATCTGCGCCGCGAGTTGATCGACGTCGGCACCGAAATCATCACCGAGGCCACTTCGCCCGATCTGGACGTGCCCGCCAACAAGATGATTGAAAGCGCCGAGAAACGCCTGTTCGATCTGGCCTCGACCGGGGTAGCGGGCGGCGGCTTTCTTGATTTCAGCGTGGCGCTTGGTCAGGCGATTGAAACTGCGGAATCGGCTTTCCAGCGTGATAGCGGCATCAGCGGCATCACCTCCGGCTACCGCGATCTCGACAAGCGTCTGGGCGGGCTGCATCCGTCCGATCTGCTCATTCTCGCTGCTCGCCCTTCGATGGGGAAAACCGCGCTGGCCACCAATATCGCCTTCAAAGCCGCCCAAACGTATTTACGCAGTCACGGCAAGGAAGGCGGCCGGGTCGCCTTCTTCTCGCTGGAAATGTCCGCTGAGCAGCTGGCGCTGCGCATCCTTTCTGAACAGGCGGAGATTCCCTCCGAGGATATTCGCCGGGGCCAGCTCAAGGAGCGCGACTTCGCCAAGTTCCTCAGCCTGTCGCAGGAGTTGCAGCGGCTGCCGCTTTATATCGACGAAACGCCGGGCATCTCGGTGATGGGGATGCGCACCCGCGCCCGCCGTCTGCACCGCACCAAGGGCCTTGACCTGATTGTGATTGACTATCTGCAGCTGATGGCGGGCTCAGCCAGCAAGCGCAATGAATCAAACCGCGTTCTGGAAGTCTCCGAAATCACCCGGGGCCTCAAGATGCTGGCCAAAGAACTGAAAGTGCCGATCATCGCGCTGTCCCAGCTCAGCCGTAAGGTTGAAGACCGCGACGATAAAAAGCCACAACTGGCCGATCTGCGCGAATCCGGCTCGATTGAGCAGGATGCCGACGTTGTCATGTTCATCTACCGTGAAGAATATTATCTGCGTAACGAGCCGGGCCGCCACTCCAACGAGTCGGATGACCGCTTCAACGAGCGTTACACCGCCTGGCAGCAGCGGCTTGAAAAAGTCTACAACATCGCCGACGTCATCATTGCCAAACAGCGTCATGGCCCGGTCGGCACCGTGCAGCTGTTCTTTGACGGCAAGTTCACTCGCTTCGCCGATCTTGATAAAGACCGGCAGTATAGTGATCCTGAATGACGAGCCTGACCCCGCCCGGACTTACCGTTGATCTGAAAGCGGTGGTTGCCAACTGGCGGCTGCTGTCCGGTATGGCTGGCGCGGCAGACTGCGCGGCGGTGGTCAAAGCCGATGCCTATGGCATGGGCGCGGCCCGGGTTGCGCCTGCATTGTGGGCGGCAGGCTGCAAAACCTTCTTTGTGGCGACGCTGCCTGAAGCCATGGCCCTGCGCTTCCTGATCCCCGAGGCCACCATCCTGTTACTGCATGGCGTACCCTCCGGTCGGGCAGCTGAAATCGCCGAGGCCCGGCTGGTGCCGGTTCTCAGCACTCACGCCGATGTTGCGCATTGGCAGGAGCAGAACGGCCCCTGCTGGCTGCATATCGATACCGGCATGAACCGGCTGGGCTTTGGCGAGGGAGAATGGCCCCATCCATGGCCCGCGCAGGTGCAGGGCATCCTCAGCCATCTGGCCTGTGCGGATGAACCTGCCCACTTCGCCAATGTTGAACAGCTGCGGAAATTCCGCATTGCCCATAAATCTTTTCCCGGCCTGAAAACCAGTCTGGCCGCATCGTCCGGCATTTTCCTCGGGCCGCAATATCATGGTGACATGGTGCGCCCCGGCATTGCCCTCTATGGCGGCAACCCCACGCCGGGACAAAAGAATCCCATGCATCCGGTGGCGCATTACATGGCGCGGGTGCTGCAGGTGCGCGAAGTTCCGGCAGGCGAGACGGTGGGCTATGGCGCAAGCTGGATGACTGACCGGCCCACCTTGGTCGCCACCATCGAAGCGGGCTATTCCGAAGGGCTTATGCGCAGCCTAAGCGGGCGCGGGGAAGCCGTTGCCCACGGCATCCGCGTTCCCATCATTGGCCGGGTTTCGATGGACCTCATCACCCTCGACGTCTCGAAAGCCCCGCACACCAAATCCGGCGATCTGGTCGAACTGCTGGGCGCTACCCTCACGGTTGATGAAGTCGCCACTGCCGCAGGCACCATCAGCTACGAAATCCTCACCAGCCTCAAGCCGAGAGGTGGACGGCATTATATGTAGAGAATCTCCATATCATACGGCCTAGCTTAAGTTAGCGAAGAAGTTGGGGCTAACAGGGTGGCGATGGTAGCCCAGAGGGCCTCGACGGTGCAGGCGGCAGCTTTGCGGAGACGAGCCTTGATTTGAGAAGGCCGGTTTGATCGGATTGAGATCAGGACTGTAAGGTGGCAGGTAGGGGGCAAGAAACGGGTAGAGGAAACTCTACCTGCCCGCTTTGAGCGAATCCGGCCTCCTGTTTTCACTTGATAATTCCCGCTGGCATAATGGAATAAGCCCCTTTATAACTCCCCTATAACAGCTGAAGGATTGTGTAACGTGCTGAGCGGCCTTAAACCCCTGATGATTTCCGGCAAGGAAGTGCTGCCCCTGATTGAGGGAGGCAAAGGCATTTCGGTTTCGACTGGCGAAAGCTCGGGCGCGTGGGCGGCAGCGGGCGGGGTTGGCACCTTCTCTGGTGTGAATGCCGACTATACCGATGAAGCGGGCAACATCATCCCGCAAATCTATCACGGCAAAACCCGTTCGGAGCGCCACGAAGAGCTGCTGAATTTTTCGATCAAGGGCGGTATCCATCAGGCCCGCAAGGCGCATGAAGTGTCAAACGGGCAGGGGCGCATCCATATGAATGTCCTGTGGGAGATGGGCGGCTGCGAGCGGGTGCTGCATGGCATTCTGGAAGGCGCGCCGGGTCTGGTGCATGGCGTGACCTGTGGCGCGGGTATGCCCTACAAGGTGGCCGAAATCTGCGCTCGCTATGGCGTCTATTATTATCCCATTGTCTCCTCGGCCCGCGCCTTTCGGGCGCTGTGGCTGCGGGCTTACAAGAAGTTTCCTGAATGGCTGGGCGCGGTGGTCTATGAAGACCCGTGGCTGGCGGGCGGCCATAACGGCCTCTCCAACTCCGAAGATCCCGAGAAGCCGGAAGATCCCTATCCGCGCATCAAGGAACTGCGCGAGATGATGAATTCATTCGGCCTTCAGGCTACTCCCATTGTTATGGCAGGTGGCGTGTGGTGGCTGAAGGAATGGACGCATTTTCTTGATAACCCCGAAGTCGGCCCGGTGGCGTTCCAGTTCGGCACCCGCCCGCTGCTGACACAGGAAAGCCCGATTTCGGCGGCCTGGAAAAAGAAGCTGCTGACTCTGAGAAAGGGCGAGATTTATCTGCAGCGCTTCTCGCCGACCGGTTTTTATTCTTCGGCAGTGAAGAACGAATTCATCCGTGATCTGACCGAGCGCTCCGAGCGCCAGATTCCCTACTCGATTGAGGCAGTGGGGCAGCACACCGCCGAGCTCAAGATCGGCCCGCGCGGTCGTCCGGTTTATGTTACCCACTCCGACCGTCTGCGCGCCGAAGCGTGGCTGGGGGCGGGTTATACCCAAAGCATGCGCACCCCCGACAGCACGCTGATTTTTGTGACGCCTGAAAGCGGCGCCCGCATTCTGGAAGATCAGGTCAACTGCATGGGCTGCCTCTCGGCCTGCGCCTTCTCCAACTGGTCGCAGCATGAAGGCAATACCACCGGCAAAAAAGCCGACCCGCGCTCCTTCTGCATCCAGAAAACTCTGCAGGCAATCAGCCATACTGATGACTGCGAGCATGAGTTGATGTTTGCCGGACACAACGCTTTCCGCTTCGCCGATGATCCGTGGTACGCCAACGGTTTTGTGCCGACGGTCAAGCAACTGGTCGATCGCATCGCTACCGGTGAGTAACTTTTTTATTATAGCGCCCCTGCCCCCATCTCCCTGATTCTGTTCCCGGAATCAAAGATATGCCCGAAAATTAGCAAAAAACTGGCTTAAAGTTTAAGCTTAAATGTTGGAATTTGCTTAAGAAATGTTTGCTACTGTAACTGTGAGCCTTTTTCATTTGGCGCGAGCGGTGCGGAGGTTGGGATATGGGGTACTCTATTTTAGGTGGAACTGACGGGCTGCGCCGCAGGTTTGGTGTGGTTGGGCGTACGACTCCCAAGGAGTTTCCTGCCGTTTATATCTCGCCTTATGTGCAGAGACATGTGCCTTATATTGCTGCCGGGCATCCGCTGGCAGGGGGCGACATTTCCGTTCCCGGTGGCCGTCCTCCTTCCAATTTCATCAACTGGAGTGATCGTGAAGGCAATGCGGGCCGGGGGGGCTATGTGCCCGATAATCCGGGGTGGTATCTGCTGGGTGCTGCGGTCACGCAGGAAACCCGGGCGGATAGTTTGTCGCCTTATCTGCCTCAGGTCGGCGGAATAGCCGCCGCGCTCGGCGCGGTGAGACAGGAGAAGCGCTTCGAGAACATGGCCAAGCTGGCCGAGTATGATCCGGGTCGGGTGCAGGGAGAGATTGCCGAACTGCGCTCCCGTTTTCCGGATCGTCCGGGTATGGAAGCCAGGGATCCCAAGGAAGACCTGCCTACCATCAAGATTCGCGATGGAGAGGGCCGGGTTCTGATGCAGGGCAAGGCGGAATCGGCTGAGCATCTCATTCAACTCAAGCTGAAAGAAGCGGCCACCAGTACCGATCCGTCCAAGCAGACCGTCAATCTAGCTGGGGCTCAGCTTGAAGGTGTTAAATTCAAGGGCATGAATTTCCAGAACCTCGATCTACGCGGGGCCAATCTGGGTGGAGCCAAGTTCGAGGAATGCCAGTTCAAGAATGTGGACATGCAGGGGGCCGGCCTCAAGGGAGCGACCTTCAACCTCTGCCACTTCGAAAACGTCAATCTGGCCGGCTTTGTCGGCGACAAGAAGACCCGCTTTGAAAACTCCAGCATGTCCAATGTCGACATGAGTTATGCCGAAGCGCCAGGCGTCAAGTTCGACAATATCCGCGCAGAATATCTCAACATGCAGGGGGCCAATTTTGCCGGTGCCTCACTCCAGAACATGAAGATTGATAATCTGTGGGCACCGCAGGTCAATCTGGAAGGGGCCCAGATCGGCAGTCTGCAGATCAGCGGCCAGCACTCCAGTCTGGAAGGCGCCAAGCTCAATCGGGCTGAAATCGGTCAAAGCACTTTTGGCACCCGTGACCAGCCGATCAACATGAAGGGCATTGAGGCGCGGAACTCGACATGGACGGACTGCGCCGTCAATGCCGATGTCAGCAAGGCTGACTTTACCGGGGCGGCCTTTACCCGGGTTGACATGCGTAATGCCTCTACTCCTGAAGGCCCGATGATCGTGCAGAATGCCGACCTGACCGGTCTGGATGCCGGGGCGGCAGTCAAGATGAGGGCCTCGCGGGTGAAGTGTGAGAACGTCACCATGCAGGTCAAAGACAATGTCGAGATGACCTTCAACGGCACGGCGGATATTCACAAAGCCTTCGGACAGGCCAACCGGGCGGGGCTCACCCATATTGAGCTGCGGCCCAATGGTGAGAGCTTTGATGCCTATGATCCGGACACCGGGAAAAAACTCGGCGCCGAAGCCGCCCCGGCGGCGGTACGCAGAAAGCCAACACCGCAGATGCTGCCGGAGTTCAAACCGCCCAGCCCGTATAGTAAACGCAACAGCACCGGTGCTTGAATTTTTTGCTGACCTGGAAAATAAAACCCCGTCTCTCTGACAAGACCGCAGGGAAACTCCGTACGATTCGATTTCTGTCTTTCCATACTTCTAAAGTGCGCTGAGCCTATTTGAGACATCCATATGCGATAGTCTTGGGTCTTCGCCGGAGTGACAGCCATAATTATAGCTGTTGGGATAAAACTGCTCTGTTGCCTCTGCCGCCGCCCCGCTCTATGGAGAGGGTATGGCACCTTCATCTCTTGTTCTTGCCGGAGTTAGCGTGCGCCAGCATAGCCGGGCGCGGCGGCTGCGTTTGCGGCTTGATCCGGCCAGCGGTCAGCCGGTGCTGACGGCGCCGAAGCGCGTCAGTCGGCGCGAGATCGAAAGCTTTCTCGACTCCAGTCAGGGCTGGATTACCCGGCAGCAGGAAAAACTGGGACAGGCCGTTCCTTTTGCGCCCGGCATCCTCCTGCCGCTTTTCGGTGATGACATCGAGTTGGTTCATGTTTCACAGCAGCGCGGCGCGCCCGTGCTGCGGGCGGGACAATTGCTGGTGGGTGGACAGACAGACTTCTTCGCCCGCCGTGTGCACGATTTTGTGAAGCTGGAAGCCAGCCGTCGTTTTCAGGTGATGGCCAGCGACCTGATGCAGGCGCTGGGGGTCAAGGATCGTGCCATCAAGCTGCGCGATACCCGCTCGCGCTGGGGCAGCTGCAGCGCCAGTGGCGAGATTCATTTGTCCTGGCGGCTGGCTTTCGCTCCCCCGGATGTCACCCGCTATGTGATTGCCCACGAGGTCGCTCACCTTATGGAACTTAATCACTCGCCCCGCTTCTGGAAGCTTGTGAATCAACTGGTTGGGGCCAGTTCTTCACAGCGTACCTGGCTTAAGACTCAAGGGGCTGGCCTGTTCCGAATTGGTGTGTCTTCCCCGCGACATGGTGAAGAATTTCAGATAGATAGTGCGGTGCCGACTCGGTCGGCTCTTTGATTTTTAACCATTTCGTGCAAGTCTGTGTCGGATTTCGCTGCATCGGCGGACGGTGCGGCAACCTGTCTGGTCAAGATGATCCCCTGTCCGCTGGAGGAAAGAAGATGAAAAAGATTCATGTTGGTTTGCTGATGGCGGCCTCGCTGGTAACCGGGTGCGCTGGTTTTACCGGTCAGGGTTATGTTGATGATCTGAACAAGGCGGATCTGGGTGCAGGCGGCTTTACGGCAGCGCTGGCGTCGGAATATCGCGACCTCGCCAATTTCGAATGGACCAAGATGCTCGATTATCGTGATGGCAAGCACTACGCCATCAAGGGTCTGACCGCAGCGGGTGGTGAAGTGGTGTTGCCGGATGAAGTCGCGACCCGTGATCTGCCGGAGTTTGCGGTTTCGGACATTACCGAAGCCCATGGCCGTCTGGTTGAGGTGCTTGATGGCGGTGCGCGTGACCGCGTTCCCGCTCTCGCCGCCAAGGCGCAGGCCAGCTTCGATTGCTGGATGGAACAGCAGGAAGAAAATCATCAGCCCGATGATATTTCCTCATGCCGCAAGACCTTTGACGAAACCATGGCCCAGATTGGCCCGGCCAAGTATGTGGTCTTCTTCGACTTCGGTTCGTCGCATCTGACCTCGGCGGCGCGGGCGATTGTCCGGCAGGCCGTGGCTGACGCCAAGGCTCGTCACATCACCGAGTTCGCTGTGGTCGGTCATACCGATACGGTGGGCAGCACCAATGCCAACCGGGCCCTCTCGATGGCGCGTGCCAATGCTGTCAAGGCTGCGCTGGTCGCCAACGGCTTCCGTGGTCGCAACGTGCATGTTAACGGTCTTGGCGAAGGTGCCCAGCTGGTGCCGACCGCTGATGGCGTCAAGCAGGCCGAAAACCGCCGCGCCGAGATTTCCTTCAAGTAATCTCTGCGGTTAAATCTTGAGAAAGGGTCGGAGGAAACTCCGGCCCTTTCGTTTTGTGGTTCAATAATCCCACACATCATTGTAGCGAAAAGTTGTTATTTATGGTGGTTGGTATAATTTGCCGACATGCCTGAGCTTCCTGAAGTTGAAACGGTTGGACGCGGCCTCGCCGCCAAGCTGCTGAAGCAGAAAGTGGCTTCGGTCTGGCAGGGGCAGTTGCGCTTGCGCATTCCCATGCCCGCCCGGCTTGATGTCTCTCTCCAAGGCAGAAAGCTGGAGGCGGTTGAGCGTCGCGCCAAATATCTGCTCTTGCGGTTCTCCGGGCATAAAACCCTCATCGTCCATCTGGGCATGAGTGGCCGCATGACCATTGCGGATGCCCCGGCAGCGCGGCAGAAGCACGATCATCTGGTCATCAGTTTTGCGGATGGTGCCTATCTGACTTTCAACGATGCCCGCCGCTTTGGCCTGATTGATCTGGTTGAAACCGGCGAGGAAGAGTCTCACCCGCTCTTCCAAAAGCTCGGCCCTGAACCGCTGGAAAAAAGTTTTACCCCGGCCCGGCTGGCCCAACAGCTGGAAGGCCGCAAGACCGCGCTCAAAGTCGCCCTGCTTGGTCAAAGCGTGGTGGTGGGGGTGGGGAATATCTACGCCTCTGAAGCACTCTACCGGGCTGGCCTCAACCCCAGCCGCGCTGCGGGAAGTCTGAACGCTGAGGAAGTCAAAAAACTCACCGCTGCCATCAAGGCGGTGCTGAACGCCGCCATCGCCGCCGGAGGGTCTTCCCTGCGCGACTATGTGCAGTCAGACGGCGAACTCGGCTATTTCCAGCATACCTTCAAGGTCTATGACCGCACCGGCCACCCCTGCCCCGGCTGCACTTGCCGCACCGGAGTCGAGCGGTTCACGCAGGCAGGCCGATCAACCTTCTGGTGTCCGGTCAAGCAGCGGTGATCTGTGCGTCTGTCCGGGAGTAAGTAAGATACTTTATTCTGGACAAGAGCCCTTAGCTTTAGCCTCGTCCT
This sequence comes from uncultured Pseudobdellovibrionaceae bacterium, assembly GCA_964429685.1. Classification (GTDB taxonomy): domain Bacteria; phylum Pseudomonadota; class Alphaproteobacteria; order UBA2400; family UBA2400; genus CAYSDE01. The sequence goes on along the minus strand of CAYSDE010000002.1, from coordinate 9,475 downwards.
TGAAACTTTTAGGGGTAAGTATCTTTCTATCCACCAGCAGCAAAGCTACACGCCCATCGGGTGTGAGAACGTATCCTGGAGAACCTTTCATCTCCTGTTTTGCATTATAACTGATAACTTTCTGTGCTAGGCCCCGACAGTCTGCTCCTTTATCACGATATGTATCAATATCAGAAGAACTAAGGGCGAGAGCATCTTCAAGGCTCAGCCTTTCCTTTTCAATATCCATGCCTCCATAGGGAGGGCGGAATTCAGGGCTGCGAACGTCGCTAACAGAACTTTTCACGAAACACGCCGAAAGACCTTCAGCGAGCTTTAAGGCCTGCTCTTTGGAAACTTCAACAAAACCGCCCGGTATCTGCAACGGCCGATCTACTTCCTCGGTGCCACAACCAGCGACCAGAAGAGCACTTGCAGCCAGAGCAGCAAAATTTGCGGATACACGTGATGAAATGAGGGCCTTCATGGGGCGAACCTTTCTGTCTGAATTTTGAAACGGGCCCCCAATGTACATTTCTCAGGGTAGGGACTTCAAGAACAATACGTAGCGGTGCCCGCTTCTGCAAACTGAAACAGACTCTGCAACTTCTTTTTTCGACTCGGAGGCAGATATTAACGATTGACCTAACCCTTGGGGCTGGCTGGCGGATTCAGCCCATCATGCGGGTCAAGGCGAAGCGGCAGAGTCGGGCGATAAAAAAGACCCGTAAAATCGAGTCGGATTCACTTGACGGGGCCCGTCCGGACAGTCTATAAACCGCCCCCTGACAGGCAGAGATGGCCTGTGGATAACGAGATTAACGAGGAACTCATGGCCAATCATAAATCCGCTGCCAAGCGTATGCGTCAGACCGAACGACGCACTGCTGTCAACCGCAACCGCGTCAGTCGCGTCCGCACCTATGTGCGCAAGGTTGAAGAAGCGATCAAGGCAGGGGATCAGAAGGTGGCCGCCGAAGCACTCAAGGCCTGTCAGCCCGAGCTGATGAAGGCCGCGACCAAGGGCGTCGTCAAGAAGAACACCGCCGCCCGCAAGGTGGCGCGCTTCGCCCAGCGCATCAAGAAGCTCGCCAGCTAAGTCCAGCTGGATCCGGGCAACAGCAGAAGCACTAGTCAGGTAGTTTTGACGGTGTGGCGGGAGTCCTGCCACAAACGGGAGCAGTGTGTCATGCGTCAGGCTGAGTCATTTCTTTGCGTTTTCGTCGGGCCGGACAGGTTTCGCCTGTCCTCTCACCGGGTCAATCCCAAGGTTGCCCCCAAGCTGTACAAGCAGGAACTGGAGCCCATCATTTTCAAGACAGCGCGGGCTTGTTACTCTATAAAAGCGTCAAAATACCTGAGAACATCGGGCCCTCCCCTTTACCAGTAATTGTTCCCTCAACAGGGACAGGTAAAGGTGAATCCGGTGGTCGTTTCAGGTCGGGGAGTTCAGGGCACATGGTAGAGCGCAGCACATTGGACGGGCAGTGGGTACGGGTTCGCGCACGTCTCAAGGACGAAGTTGGCGACGCCGCTTACCGCAACTGGCTCCGCCCCCTCATTCTGGTTGGTCTTGAAGGCAGTGAGCTGATGCTCGGCGTGCCCTCCCGCGTGGTGCGCGACTGGGTGCGCACCAACTATGCCGACCGCCTTGCGACCCTGTGGGCCGCCGAAAATCCTGCTATCAAATCGGTGGAAGTGACGCTGGCCGAAACCCTGAGCGATCCCGGCAAGGCGGCGCCGGTTGAAGCCAGTTCGGTAACGCAGCGCCCGCTGCAGGTGGCGGCGCCGGTGGCAACAGCCTCCACTCCGCCCAAAGACCCGCGTGACGATCTTTCCACCACGCTTGACCCCCGCTTCACCTTTGAGAGCTTTGTTGTCGGCAAACCCAACGAACTGGCCTATGCCGCCGCGCACCGGGTCGCTGAAGCCACTACTGTCACTTTCAATCCGCTCTTTCTCTATGGTGGCGTCGGCCTCGGCAAAACCCATCTGATGCACGCGATTGCCAATCATATCCGGGTCAAAGACCCCTCGCGCCGGGTGCTGTATCTATCGGCTGAAAAATTCATGTACCAGTTCATCAAGGCGGTCCGTTATCAGAATACCCACGCCTTCAAGGACCTCTTTCGCTCGGTCGATGTGCTGATGATTGATGACGTGCAATTCATCATCGGCAAGGATGCGACGCAGGAGGAGTTTTTCCATACCTTCAACGCGTTGGTTGACCAGAACCGTCAGGTCATTATCTCCGCCGACAAGAGCCCGTCCGACCTTGACGGCATGGAAGAGCGGATGCGCTCGCGCCTCGGCTGGGGTCTGGTCGCCGATATTCACCCCACCAGCTACGAGCTGCGCCTTGGCATTCTGCAAAGCAAAGCCGAGCGCATGGGCCGCAATGTGCCGCTGAAGGTGCTGGAATTCCTCGCCCACAAAATCACCTCCAATGTCCGCGAGCTGGAAGGGGCGCTGAACCGCATCGTCGCTCATGCCGAGCTGGTGGGCCGTCCCATCTGCCTCGAAACTGCGCAGGAAGTGCTGCAGGATCTGCTCCGCGCCCATGACCGCCGCATTACGATTGACGAGATTCAGCGTCAGGTCGCCGCCCATTTCAATATCCGGCTGGCTGATATGGCCTCGGCGCGGCGCTCCCGCTCCATCGCCCGCCCGCGCCAGATTGCCATGTATCTGGCCAAACAGCTGACCCCGCGCAGCCTGCCCGAAATCGGCCGCAAATTCGGTGGCCGCGACCACACCACCGTCATGCACGCGGTCAAAGTTATCGAACAGATGAAAGGCGCTGATGCCGCCTTCGCCGAGGATGTCGATTTGTTGCGGCGGATGCTGGAGGGGTGATCGGTCTGGTGAAGTCTAGCCAGGAGACACGGGAGAACGCTGTCGGGCTGTCACATTGTATACCCTTCAGTGATTACGCGCCTACTAGCGAAGGCAATGCCAAAGAAAATCTGTTCGTGCAGATCTAATCACTATAGTGGGGATACTCATACTCAAATCTGACTGTCACCGAACTTGCCGATGTACAGCGCGCCTTAAACGCAGACAATAATGCCTGCAGCCCCCCACTCAAAACAAGTACGGATGTGTATCCCGAGCCGTTCACAGAGATACCCGTCATTCCCCTTATACCTGACGTACTCCCGTCACTGTTCAGAGACCCCGCTGCTTTTGATACAAACTTCAGGCAATCCCCACTTGGGACATTATCAAAAGTAATCCGAAGAACATTGCTAACGCCGGGATATGGTGTGCGGACATCCAGTGATCCACCCCAAGGATCTACGGCGGAACCATTCTGCACCAAGTCTGCGGCTATAGCGCCTGAACTCATTAAGAGAGATGTGTAATTGGTAGATGCTGAGAGCCTGCCTTGATACAAACTGTCCAACCCGCCAAAAATTTGTTCTATAGAAACTAGCGCCCGGTTTATCCTTATATGGCTGTTAACCGCCGCCGCCGCCACCCAAATCCCGCCAATTACCAGCCCGATCACACCCAGCACAATCGCGGCTTCAATCAGGTTGAAGCCTCTTTTCTTCCGTACTATCGGGCCGCACTTTGCGGGGGGGGGGGGGAGCAACTCATCTCTCGACTATAACTCGGCAGGGTTGCACGGTCAGCTAAAAATCGCCCCTGCACCCAGATTTTTCCACCGGGGCCGTTTTCCTGTTGCCTTAGGGCGCACTGGACGGCTACCCTTGGAAAAGAGGAAAACATGCTCACCCTGCCCCGCCCCGGCTATGCCCTGCGCCCGCTCCGCCCGACGGATCAAGCTGATCTGGTCCGGCAGGCTGATGATGCCGATCTGGTTTATGGCGTGGGAGACAATTTTCCTCATCCCTACACGGAGGACGATGCCGCGCAGTTTCTCCTCAGCAACGTTGGGCGGACAGACAGCACACAGCTTTGCTTAACCCAGAATGACCGGCTGATCGGCATGATGGGGATAGTCTCCCGCTTCAGCCCCAGTGCCGTCTTCGCCGAAATCGGCTACTGGACCGGGCGGAGCGCCCGCAGTCAGGGTGTCACCACGCTGGCCCTCTCCACCTATGCCACTCACCTGTTTGAAAAATACCCGTCGCTCAACCGGCTGGAAGCCCTGACCTTTCCCGACAACACCGCCTCACAGCGGGTGCTGGAAAAGGCCGGTTTCGTCCGCGAAGCCGTGCTGAAAGGCCGGACCCGGCAGCGCGGCAACATTGTTGATGATTTTCTTTATGCACGTTGGCGCTGCGGCTGATGAATCTATCCGTTGACTCTCCGGGAATCGTGCTATATCCGCCACAAGTTCATTCTGGGGGAGGATACCCGTGAAACTGACCATTGATCGCGGCGCGCTGTTGAAGGCTTTGGCCCATGCTCAGGGCGTGGTTGAAAAACGCAATACCATTCCGATACTTGCCAATGTTCTGCTCAAGGCGGAAAAGGGCGCCCTGCACCTGTCGGCCACTGATATGGAGCTGGAGATTGTCGAGACGGTGCGCGCCGATGTCGCCCAGCCCGGCGCCACCACCGCCCCGGCCGCCATGCTGTATGACATTGTGCGTAAGCTCCCCGAGGGCTCGGATGTCGAACTGGATTGTCCGGCGGGCAAAGACCAGCTGACCATCAAGGCCGGTCGCTCGCATTTCAAGCTTGGCTGTCTGCCGGTTGATGATTTTCCGCAAATGGCGGGCGGTGAGCTACCCCACAGCATCAAGCTGTCAGTTGACAGTCTGATCCACCTGATCGACCGTACCAAATTTGCGATGTCGACCGAGGAAACCCGCTATTATCTCAACGGTATCTATCTGCATGCGGCCACCTCGCACGGCACCAAGGTGCTGCGCGCTGTCGCCACCGATGGCCACCGCCTCGCCCGCATGGAAGTGCCGCTGCCCGAGGGTGGCGAAGGGATGCCCGGAATCATCCTGCCGCGCAAAGCGGTGGGCGAAATCCGCAAGCTGCTTGAGGAAGGCGCGGACAACATCACCCTCGCCCCTGCACCCAGATTTTTCCACCGGGGCCGTTTTCCTGTTGCCTTAGGGCGCACTGGACGGCTACCCTTGGAAAAGAGGAAAACATGCTCACCCTGCCCCGCCCCGGCTATGCCCTGCGCCCGCTCCGCCCGACGGATCAAGCTGATCTGGTCCGGCAGGCTGATGATGCCGATCTGGTTTATGGCGTGGGAGACAATTTTCCTCATCCCTACACGGAGGACGATGCCGCGCAGTTTCTCCTCAGCAACGTTGGGCGGACAGACAGCACACAGCTTTGCTTAACCCAGAATGACCGGCTGATCGGCATGATGGGGATAGTCTCCCGCTTCAGCCCCAGTGCCGTCTTCGCCGAAATCGGCTACTGGACCGGGCGGAGCGCCCGCAGTCAGGGTGTCACCACGCTGGCCCTCTCCACCTATGCCACTCACCTGTTTGAAAAATACCCGTCGCTCAACCGGCTGGAAGCCCTGACCTTTCCCGACAACACCGCCTCACAGCGGGTGCTGGAAAAGGCCGGTTTCGTCCGCGAAGCCGTGCTGAAAGGCCGGACCCGGCAGCGCGGCAACATTGTTGATGATTTTCTTTATGCACGTTGGCGCTGCGGCTGATGAATCTATCCGTTGACTCTCCGGGAATCGTGCTATATCCGCCACAAGTTCATTCTGGGGGAGGATACCCGTGAAACTGACCATTGATCGCGGCGCGCTGTTGAAGGCTTTGGCCCATGCTCAGGGCGTGGTTGAAAAACGCAATACCATTCCGATACTTGCCAATGTTCTGCTCAAGGCGGAAAAGGGCGCCCTGCACCTGTCGGCCACTGATATGGAGCTGGAGATTGTCGAGACGGTGCGCGCCGATGTCGCCCAGCCCGGCGCCACCACCGCCCCGGCCGCCATGCTGTATGACATTGTGCGTAAGCTCCCCGAGGGCTCGGATGTCGAACTGGATTGTCCGGCGGGCAAAGACCAGCTGACCATCAAGGCCGGTCGCTCGCATTTCAAGCTTGGCTGTCTGCCGGTTGATGATTTTCCGCAAATGGCGGGCGGTGAGCTACCCCACAGCATCAAGCTGTCAGTTGACAGTCTGATCCACCTGATCGACCGTACCAAATTTGCGATGTCGACCGAGGAAACCCGCTATTATCTCAACGGTATCTATCTGCATGCGGCCACCTCGCACGGCACCAAGGTGCTGCGCGCTGTCGCCACCGATGGCCACCGCCTCGCCCGCATGGAAGTGCCGCTGCCCGAGGGTGGCGAAGGGATGCCCGGAATCATCCTGCCGCGCAAAGCGGTGGGCGAAATCCGCAAGCTGCTTGAGGAAGGCGCGGACAACATCACCCTCGCCCTCTCTGCTACCAAAGCCCGGCTGACCGTGGGCGGTCTGGTGCTGACCACCAAGCTGATCGACGGCACTTTCCCCGATTACGAGCGGGTTATTCCCTCCGGCAACGACAAGGTGCTGCAGGTCAACAGCAAGATTTTTGCCTCTGCCGTTGATCGCGTCGCCACCATTTCCTCGGAAAAAACCCGAGCGGTCAAGCTGGCCCTCTCCAAGGGTGCGCTCAAGCTGTCGGCCAACAGCGCCGAAGGCGGCAATGCCGGTGATGAGGAAATTGAAGTGTCCTACGAATCGGCTCCGATGGAGATCGGCTTCAACAGCCGTTACCTCTACGAAATCACCCAGCAGATCGAAGGCGACGCCGCCCAGCTGACGCTGGCCGATTCCGCCTCGCCAACAATCGTCTCCGAAGCCGGGGATAGTTCAGCGCTGTATGTCTTGATGCCGATGCGGGTGTGAGAATGGCGACAGTTACTACCGAAGGAGATTAACATGGCCAAACCCATTTCCTTAACGTCGGAAGCCGATTTCTCTGAAGCTGTTGATGCCGCAAAACAAATCCGAGACAAATTCTCACTCGGTGAAAATATCTGTTTTCCGCGCCCCAGTTTCGTTCATGCCCGGGATAACGCCAGTGATCTGCGTATTCTCTTCTATGGCCAAGCGTATGCAAACAACCCTTGGCGCGAAGACTGGAGTTATTCCGACGAATTTGACGATGCTGTCGATCATGCTCATTGGCAATTCACAAATAAAACCCGCTCCTCTTTCTGGTATGGAACTCGGGCTGTTATAGCTGATTTCTTAGGGGCAGACCGTTATGATACCAATCTCTGGCCCCAACTCTACCAACACATTGGCTGGTCCAATATATTGAAAATATCCCCTCTCCAAGGGAACCCCGGTGGGGCTTTCAAGCAGGAACTGATTGCAGCACAAAGCGAAATGTGTACCCGCCATATCCGCAACGAGCTAGCCCAGCATGGCAAGTTTGATGCTGTGGTTTTCCTGAGTAATGATTATTGCTGGAGTGAATTCCTTGAGTCGGGAGTTTTCCCCAACTTTGAGGGGAACAAGAAATCCTCCCCCGGAGATGGTATTGTTCAATGGGTCAAAACGTCTGAATTTGGGCCGGTTATTTTTTCACGACACCCGCGTGACTCGAGATTCTGGAGTAACTTCAATGAAGTTCTTGAGGCACTGAAAGAGTGTATCGATCCCGACAAACTCCATCACGCTCGCTCTCAGTTTCTCAAAGAGATCGCATAAAAGAAGAGTGTTTTGATTTTTATTTCTTACGGGCTTCCGGCTATGTTGTTCTTGCTGAGAGCGCCGAGTCTGTTGATGCCCATGCGGGTGTAAAGAGCGAGTTTGTTCCACAAGACCCCTCCGGCTCGCTTCGCTCGTCACCCTCCCCCGCTACGCGGGAGAGGGCTCAAAGAAAACCGTGTAGTCCCCTCTCCCGCATAGCGGGGGAGGGTTAGGGAGGGGGACATCTTTTTATGACGGCAGTCTCTTACCTCGCAAGCCTCACCCTCACTGCGTTCCGCAGCTATGACCATACCCAGCTGGAGCTGGCCCCCGGCTGTGTTGTGCTGACCGGGCAGAATGGCGCTGGCAAAACCAATGTGATGGAGGCAATCAGCCTGTTGGCGCCGGGGCGGGGGCTGCGGGGGGCAAAGCTTGCCGAGTTCCAGAAGTTCGGGTGTGCAGTGCCGTGGGCGGTGTCAGCGCGACTGACAGAACCCCGAATAAAGGGCCCCCTCCCTAACCCTCCCCCGCAAGCGGGAGAGGGAAATGGGGCGGTGCTTTCTTCCCCTCTCCCGCTTGCGGGGGAGGATACCGAGCGTAGCGAGGCGGGAGGGGGGCTGAGTATCCAGCTCGGCACCGGTCGTGATCCGGCTACACCGGACTCGTCCCGCCGGGTGGTGGTGATTGACGGTCAGAAAGCCAGTCCGCCCGCTTTCTCGGCTCATCTGGCGCTCAACTGGCTGACTCCGGCAATGGACCGGCTGTGGACGGAGAGCCCTTCTCATCGCCGCCGTTTTCTCGACCGGCTGACGCTGGCGCTTGATCCCGCGCACGGCACCCGCGTCAACCGCTATGAAGACGCGCTGGCCGAGCGCAACCGTCTGCTGAAAGATGGGCCTGTCTACGCCGGGGTATCAGAACTTGTGACCGCTGGATCAGATCATCAGTGATGTGCGTCTCGGCGATTGCACTGGAACAACTGCCGGGCTGCTTGCCGAAGGACGCGCCAGGACTTTGAAAGACTGAATCGGCGTTAGTCCATGGAATTGATACCCAATAAGAGGAACAGCTAATGCCAAGCCGACAACTGTGCTAGTGGCTGTTATAGCCAAGCGTTTAAAACTGGTCTTAAGGCGCGGGTGCACGTGGTGGATCTGCGTGACGTTATCTGTGCGAGTCAAATACACGGTGGTCATGATTCCTCCAGAGAAATTTCCAAGTTTTCCAAACGGTGTATCCTAGAGAATTTGCCCACACCAAAGCAACAACAATCGCGCTTGTTTGTGTCTGCATTCCCTTTTATGGTCGTTTTGTCATGGTTAACCGGCCTTTTCTTAACACTCTCACCCTCACTGCTTTCCGCAGCTATGACCATACGCAGCTGGAGCTAGCACCCGGCTGTGTTGTGCTGACCGGGCAGAATGGGGCGGGCAAGACCAATGTGATGGAGGCAATCAGCCTGTTGGCGCCGGGGCGGGGGCTGCGGGGGGCAAAGCTTGCCGAGTTCCAGAAGTTCGGGTGTGCAGTGCCGTGGGCGGTGTCAGCGCGACTGACAGAACCCCGAATAAAGGGCCCCCTCCCTAACCCTCCCCCGCAAGCGGGAGAGGGAAATGGGGCGGTGCTTTCTTCCCCTCTCCCGCTTGCGGGGGAGGATACCGAGCGTAGCGAGGCGGGAGGGGGGCTGAGTATCCAGCTCGGCACCGGTCGTGATCCGGCTACACCGGACTCGTCCCGCCGGGTGGTGGTGATTGACGGTCAGAAAGCCAGTCCGCCCGCTTTCTCGGCTCATCTGGCGCTCAACTGGCTGACTCCGGCAATGGACCGGCTGTGGACGGAGAGCCCTTCTCATCGCCGCCGTTTTCTCGACCGGCTGACGCTGGCGCTTGATCCCGCGCACGGCACCCGCG
>CAYSDE010000001.1:6292-46488 GCA_964429685.1 uncultured Pseudobdellovibrionaceae bacterium | reverse complement strand
GGCGTATCCACCGCCACGACACATATTATAGACCATCTTATATAGATATGCTTTGTATTCTTCTGACGACTGCTTGGCTTGGGCAGGGAGAGCTGACATCAGGAGAATCAGGAAAACAAGCCAGCGCATTCTGCACCTCTCAAACGACGACCTACTTCGCCAGCATCTTCTCCAGCCAGCGATTATCATACTCGCCGTTGATGAAGTCGGGCTGGGCCAGAATCTTTTTGTGCAGCGGGATGGTGGTTTCAATGCCGCCGATGACAAACTCGTCAAGGCAGCGGCGCAGGCGCATCAGGCATTCGTTGCGGCTGGTGCCGTGGACGATGAGCTTGGCGATCATGCTGTCATAGTTGGAGGGGACGCGGTAGCCGTCAAACAAGGCGCTATCCACCCGCACGCCGAGGCCGCCGGGGGCGTGGTAGCCAACGATTTTGCCCGGAGAGGGAATGAAGGTTTCCGGATTTTCGGCGTTAATGCGGCATTCAATCGAAACACCGTTGAATTTGATGTCTGCCTGCTTGAAGGGGAGGGGCGCACCGGTGGCGACGCGGATCTGTTCGCGCACCAGATCAATGCCGGTAATCATCTCGGTGATGGTGTGTTCGATCTGCAGGCGGGTATTCATTTCGATGAAGTAGAACTTGCCATCTTCATAGAGGAATTCCATCGTGCCGACGCCGCGATAGCCAAGCTTCTTGATGCAGTCGGCGGCGAGGTTACCGATATAGTCCCGCTCTTCGGCATTGAGGGCGGGGGAGGGGGCTTCTTCCACTACTTTCTGGTGGCGGCGCTGGATGGAACAGTCACGCTCGCCAAAATGCACGGCATTGCCATGCATATCGCCCAGCAGCTGGATTTCGATGTGGCGCGGATGGGTGAGGTATTTTTCCATATACACCGTATCGTCCCCAAAGGCGGCCTTGGCTTCGATGCGGGCGAGGCTGTAGGACTCTTCAATCTGGCTTTCGTTGAGTGCGACTTTCATGCCTTTGCCGCCGCCGCCCGAGGCCGCCTTGATGAGGACAGGATAGCCAATATCTTTGGCGTAGGTCTTGGCGTCTTCCAGCGTGGCGACCGGGCCGGGCGAACCGGGCACCAGCGGCAGCCCGAATTTCTTGACCGTATCCTTGGCCGTTACCTTGTCGCCCATCTGGTTGATGTGGTCAGGCGTCGGACCAATCCAGGTGAAGCCATGTTCTTCGACCATGCGGGCAAAGTTCTCGTTCTCGGACATGAAGCCAATGCCGGGATGAATGGCATCTGCGCCGGTAATGGCGGCGGCTTCGAGAATGGCGGGGATGTTCAGATAGCTGTCCCGCGCTGGCGGCGGGCCGATACAAACGCTTTCATCAGCCAGACGCACATGCATGGCTTCGGCATCGGCGGTTGAATGTACGGCAACGGTGGCAATGCCCATTTCCTTGCAGGCGCGCATGATCCGCAGGGCAATCTCACCACGGTTGGCGACGAGGATTTTATCGAACATCATGATGTGTGATCCGTTCAGGTAATCACGACCAGCACTTCGCCAAACTCAACCGGCTGTGCGTCGCTGACGACGATACGGGCAATCTTGCCCCCCTTGGGCGCCTTGATCGGGTTCATGACCTTCATGGCTTCAACAATGAGGAGGGTATCGCCTTCTTTGACACTGTCACCGGGGCTGATAAACGGTGCCGCCCCCGGTGCGCCAGCCAGATAAACCGTCCCGACCATCGGGGACGTCACCTGCATGCCGGAGGGCAGATCATTGGTGGGGGCAGAGGCGGGAGTGCTGCCACCTTGCATGGCCAGCGGAGCCCCGATTGGGGCTGTGGACATGGTAGTCACTGTACCCCGGCTGACGCGCAGACTGCGGCCATTATCCTCAATCTCGACTTCGGTCAGACCGGTATCATTCAGGATCTCCGCCAGCTTGCGGATGGCTTCCTCATCAATCTTGAAACTGCTCACTCCAGATTACTCCTTCCCGAGTTGACGTGCGAGCGCAGAAATGGCCAGAACATAGCTGCCAAGACCAAACCCGCAGATGACCCCCAGCGCCGCTCCCGAGACATAGGAGTGATGGCGGAAGGGCTCGCGTTTGAAAATATTGCTGAGATGGACTTCAACCACCGGAATGTCGAGCATCAGCAGGGCATCATGAATCGCCACCGAAGTATGGGTATAGGCGGCGGCGTTAAGGATGAGGCCATCGGCCTCGGTGCGCGCTTCCTGTATCCAGCTCACCAACTCACCTTCGTGGTTGGTCTGGCGGAATACGATTTCGAATCCCAGCTCCTGCGCATGGTCACGGCAGGCCGATTCAATATCAGCCAGCGTATCGACGCCATAAACCTCCGGCTCTCTGAGGCCAAGCAGGTTCAGGTTGGGGCCGGTAAGGATGAAGAGGGGGCTGGGTTGAATGGTCAAGGTCACTGCTACAGTTGGTTAAAGCTCAGGGCGACAGTGTTAGCCAATTTCGGCCTTTAACACAACAGCTGCCGCTAGGTGTTTTGTGTCACCTAGCGGCAGGTTGATGTTCTGTCTCTGTTCACGTTCAGCGCGGGGCGGACTTCTCGGCGCGGGCCCGGGCAACAGCTGCAACGAGGCCGCTCTTATCCAGCGCGCCGGGGTAAAGATTCGTGCCAATTACAAAGGCCGGTGTACCCCGAATGCTGATGGCATCAGCCAGAGCGCGGGTGCTGGCAATTTCAGCCTGAATGGCGGCAGACTGCATGTCCGTGCGCAGCCGGGTGACGTCAAGGCCAACTTCACCGGCGATACGGTAAACATCTTCCTCGCTGAGGTGATCAGCATAGCCCATCAGCTGATCATGCATCTGGAGATATTTGCCCTGCAGATTGGCAGCAAGGGCAGCCTCAGCTGCAGTTTTGGAAACCTGAGAGAGAATGGGATATTCGCGGTGAACCAGACGGATGTTCTTGTCCTCGGCCAACAGCGCTTTAACTTCGGCGTTTACGGATTTGCAGTAGCCGCAGTTATAGTCAAAGAATTCCACAACCGTGACATCACCCTGTGGGTTGCCCGCCACCGGCAGACCAGCGGTATTCTGGAGTTTGTCCAGATTATCACGCACGGCGCCTTCCATTTTGCGGGACTGCTCTGACTGCATGTGTTTCTGCAGGGCTTCAATCGATTCCTGCATTACTGCGGGGTTACTCACCAGATAATCCTTGATGATCGCCTGAATTTCCTGCTTCTGGGCATCCGTGAAGCTGGAGGATGCCGACGGCGGCGCGGCAGACGTAGTCCCGGCCAGCGCGGGAAAGGCGCTCAGAACACTCAAAGCGACTACCATGAAACAACGGATCATCATTAACAGTTCCCTCCAGAAGTGAGAGTGGCACTTTGCCTTGAAATGCAAAGATTAACAAGACCACGACTGCATTTTTTTGGTTTATCTGCTGTCGCGGTCTTTCTCGCTGGCTACGGCCAGCACATCCCCGGCCTTGACCCAGCCTGCCGAGCCGTGCGGAAGAATCTCCTGAGCGCGGCTGGCTTGTTGCTTGGCAACAGCTTTATTCCCGCTGGCCAGCGCTTCTTCGGAGAGGGCATAAGCGGCCATGCCAAGCTGGTTCTGGCGACCATAGGCAGTGGCAAGCAGACGCCAGAGGGACGGGGATTTGCGCTCGCTGCTGGCGGCGGCTTCCAGTTGGGTCTGGGCTTCAGTCAGGTTGCTGGAGGTGCCACTGTCGAGCAGGGCTTGCGCCAGACCGATACGCAGCAAACCGTTACCCTCGGCAAGGCTGATCGCACTGCGATATTCGGGAATGGCAGCAGCGGCCTGACCGGTTTCATACAGAATTTGGCCCTTCAACTCGTGCAGATAGGCGTTATTGGGTTCGGTTTTCAGCAAGTTTTCGGCCAGCGCCAGCGCTCCCTTGGTATCGCCGGTTTGATGGAGGGCAATGGAGCGGGCATAACGACCGGCAAAACCGGTTTCGGTGGGCGGGTAGTGGTGCAGGGCCAGACGTGGATCAATAAAGCCTTCCAGCTTGGCTTGCAGACGGGCAAAGCGCTCGCTGTAACTGGCAGGTAGTGGCGTTGCCGGGCGGGCGGCGGTAACATGGGCAGCAACAGCATCAATCCGGTCACTGGTGAGCGGGTGGGTGCGGACAAACTGGATTTGCTGGTCTTCAGGCAACAGTTCCTGATCGCCCAGCCGTTTCAGGAAGTCGCGCATTCCGGCGGCGCTGATATGGGCGCGGTCAAGAAAACCCAGCGCCGCCTGATCCGCCGAAGACTCCTGTGTGCGGCTGTAGCTGAGGAAGTTGCGCTGGGCGACCTGCTGGCCGAGTGAGATGGCAGCGGCGCCGGTGCTGCCATCGCGGCTGGCGGCAGCGGCGGCAATGCCGGCAATCGTCGCAATGATGGCCGAGGTTGAGGCGTTCTCTATGGCCTCCTGCGAGCGCACCAGATGCCCGCCCGCAATATGCCCGGTTTCATGGGCCATAACCCCGATCAGCTCTTCGGGCGTTCTGGCCATGCGCATCAGGCCGGTGGTGATGAACATGTTCATTCCGCCCGCAACAAAAGCATTGACCTCGGGACTGTTGACCAGAACGAAATGGACATTGGCGGGCGGAATACCAGCCTGTGTAAAAATCGGCGCCGCAAAATCCCGCAAAATCTGCTCAATCTCGGCATCGCGGATCAGGTTCATGTCCTGTGGCCGGTTCTGGGCGGCAGCAGGCAAGACGAACAGAAGGAGCGTTACGACGGCGATCAGAAAACGGTGCATAACGCCAAGGCTAGCAGAAAAAAAACTTTTCTGCGTGGCCTGATTTGTCGCGGAGGACTACTGGTTTAAAAAAGAGCCTGCAGACCGTTGCTGCTGCAGTTACGACGGATTGTCTCCTGTGCCTTCGGAGAGAGCGACGTGACGCTGATGGGGGCTGTCGGCTGGATCATGTTATCACCACCCTGAGCAATTCTTGTTCCTATTACCATTTCATGGTGCAAGGTACCCAGAGTGCAATCAACAACGCGTCTTGTCGTATTGCATCCCCCCTTTGAATAACAAAACATACCGGGGAGAACCTGGTGGTAGGTGTTGCTCTCGAGGTCCGGATAAATGACCTTAGTAGAAGTGGATGGTTTTTCTAGGGTATTTTCCGCATGAACTCCCTCCCCTGTTAGAGCCAAGACTGCTGCAAAGGCGATGCTAACTATATTGCGATTTTCCATTGGTATTGACCCCCATAGATTGCGTTTTTGAACGAATGTCTAGATGTTCTACAAAACGCGCAGCATCGAAAGCAAGTACAATCCGCTAGATCAACCAATAAGCCGCTTCCACCAGCCGGATTTCGGTTTGTCCGGGGTTGTCGGGGGCACGGGCGAAGGGGCTGTGCTGGTAGCAGCGGGCTGGGGTGGGGGGGATGACGGAGCCGCCACCGGAGCAGAGTGTCGCGGGTGTTGATCCGGCTACGTTACAGGCGTTGCGGGGGCGATGTCATATAACCAGCCGGGTTGCCATGTCCACGGTGCCGTAACTGCTTCCAGCACAGGAACGTTTTTCAACCAGTGTTCAAGTCCGTATTGTGTTGCCCGGTGGCCGATAATAACAATGGTGTCAGCGCTCTTGTACGTGACGGCAATTTCATCGAGAAACGATTTC
The DNA here is from genome assembly GCA_964429685.1 of uncultured Pseudobdellovibrionaceae bacterium. Lineage (GTDB taxonomy): Bacteria > Pseudomonadota > Alphaproteobacteria > UBA2400 > UBA2400 > CAYSDE01. Next base: position 40,862 of record CAYSDE010000001.1, on the reverse strand, counting down.
ATTCTTAGACAGGTTTGCGTATAGCTCTCTCCATGTGGAAAGGGAATATCGACATGGTTCGCTCGAAGTGCCTTCACTTTATCCGCAGGAGCTTGAGTCAAATCGCCATAATCACACTCGCGTAGCCTGCTGTCCCGGAAAACAGGAATGTGACGTTCCTTGAACGCAATTTCACCCGTCAAATAAGACCGCTGGAGGTCAGAGCAGTAACCCGCTGTAACAGGAACTGGTGCAAGGCGCTTACCTAATCCGGCAGCCTGTTCCAGTCCCAACGGAGAAAGCGCAACATCGTTATGACCTGAGCTTAATGCAGCTTCGTTGTCATAAGATGTTGCATGCGCCTCGAAAAGAATCCGGATCATTCATCAGTTCCCGATCAGTCGCTTCCACCAGCCTGATTTCGGTTTGTCCGGGGGGGAGGGGGGCGCGGGGGGCTGTGCCGTGACGGCGGGGGCAGGAGCCGGGCTGGTAGCCGAGGCGGGCTTGGGATCGTCGCGGCCCCGGATGGCGGTGACAATGCGGATTCCGCCATCGCTGGGCGCGGAGCCACCCGGCGGAGTTGAATTGTAGCGCGGCTGACGGTCGCCCCTCTCCCCACCACGTTCTCCGCCCTGTTCACGGGGCTGGCGTTGCGGACGATCACCACGCGGGTGGCGTTGGGGCCGGTCTTCGCGGGGGCGGTCTTCACGGGGTTTGCGCGGTTCGCGGGCTTCGGCCGGTTGACCTTCTGCGGGTGCTGGCGCTTCAGCGATGTTGCCATCCGGCTGGGGCTGATCGCCCCGACCTTCGCCGCCCCGATAGCGGCCACGGCCACCCCGGCGGCCACGACGGCGGCGCTGGCTTTCAGCGGTTTCGGCGCCTTCGGCAGGGCTGTGCATGGTCATGGAGACATAGCCGAGTTGATCTTCGGGCGAGGGCAGGTTGGCGGGTTGTAGTTCTTCCCCATCGCCCAGCAACGGAATTTCCGGTTGCGGCGCACCGGGTTGGGACACGTCAGGATAGGCGCCAGCCGGGCGGCCACTGCGGCTGCGGTTGCGTCCGCCACGACGACGACGGCCCCGGCGTTCGCTGCCTTCAGACTCATCCGACTGTGCAGAGCCTTTGTTGTTTTCTTCCGGCGAGTTTTCATTGCCGGCATCGTCTGGTGAACCCCAGTCATCCACCGGCGTTTCTTCTTCAATAATCGGATCTTCTTCGACAATCGGCGGCGGCGGTTCAGGGAACTGGAACTCACCGGGCTGGCGGGCCTTGAGGCGCTCGATCTTGTGTTCGGAAATCTTCAACTCGGTATCGGCGTTGATGAAAACCTTGATGCCATAGCGGCGCTCGACATCGCCGAGGGCAGCGCGCTTGTGGTTGAGCAGATAAAGCGCGGCTTCTTCAGCCACCCGCACCGCCAACTCGCTGGCTTTCTGTTGCAGACCTTCCTCCTCAATGGAGCGAAGAATATGCAAGGCGGCGCTTTCAATACTGCGGACATGGCCAAGGCCGCCGCAGGTAGAACAGGGGCTGAAATTGGTTTCAATCAGCGATGGGCGCAGGCGCTGGCGTGACAGCTCGAGCAGGCCGAACATCGAAATGCGGCCAATCTGGATGCGGGCACGATCATTCTTCATCGCCTCGCGCATGCGGCGTTCAACCTGACCGTTATGGCGGGAATCTTCCATATCGATGAAGTCGATAACGATCAGACCGGCCAGATCGCGCAGACGGAGCTGGCGGGCCACTTCATCGGCGGCTTCAATGTTGGTGCGCAGCGCGGTTTCTTCAATATTGCGCTCGCGGGTGGATCGGCCCGAATTGACGTCAATGGCAACCAGCGCTTCCGTCTGGTTGATGACGATATAGCCGCCGGATTTGAGGCCGACTGTGGTGCTGTAAAGGGATTCAATCTGGCTTTCCACCCGGTGACGGATGAACAGCGGCACGGCCGGATCGCGGTAGTGGTGGACGCGGCGCGCTGCCGACGGCACCATCATGCGCATGAATTCCTTGGCGGTGTGATAGCCGGTATCGCCTTCAACCTGTACTTCGGTCACGTCCCGCGAATAGAGATCACGAATGGCGCGGCGGATCAGGTTGGCTTCTTCATGAATGAGGGATGGGGCAGTTGAATTGAGGGTCTTTTCGCGGATGCTGTCCCACAGGCGCAGCAGATATTCCAGATCGCGCTTGATGTCAGCCTTGCTGCGTTCCAGTCCGGCGGTCCGCAGAATGATCGACATTCCGTCCGGCAGGGACAGTTCCGACAGCAGCATCTTCATGCGGCGGCGTTCTTCCAGCGAACTGATCTTGCGCGAGACGCCACCGCCCCGGTTGGTGTTGGGCATCAGCACGCAATAGCGGCCAGCGAGGGAGAGATAAGTGGTCAGCGCTGCGCCTTTGTTGCCGCGCTCTTCCTTGACCACCTGAATCAGGAGGATCTGGTTTTTCTTGATGACTTCCTGAATTTTATACTGGCGCAGAATGGCAGCACGGCGGCGGGAGAAGCGGCGGCGTTCGGCATCATCTTCGCTTTCTTCGGCTGTCGGTGCCGGAGCGGGAGCTGACGCAACTTCACCGTCTGTGCTTTCAGATTCTTCCTCACTCTCGGCTTCAGAAACCGGGGTGCTGATCAACTCGGGCTGGTCAACGGCGGCGGGGATGACCGAGTCTGGCTCGGTGGCCAGACTGGTCAGGCTGCTGCCAGCTTCTTCGGCGCTTGGCACAAGCGGCTCAAGGTCAGAGACGGAAAGGGGCGTTCCTTCTTCCGAAACAAGCTCAGGGGTTTCAACAACGGCAGCCAGCGCGGCGGCTTCCTCGGCCTCTTCGCGCTCGGCGTCCTCCCGCTCAAGCTCGGCTTCAAGCGCCAGCAGCTTTTCGCGGTCAGCGACCGGAATCTTGTAATAGTCGGGATGGATTTCGGCAAAGGCCAGAAAGCCGTGGCGGTTACCACCGTAATCAACAAAGGCAGCCTGCAGAGACGGTTCAACCCGCGTCACCTTGGCCAGATAGATATTGCCTTTGAGCTGTTTCCGTGAGGCAATCTCAAAATCGAGTTCGTCGAGACGGTTGCCATCAATAACTGTTACCCGCGTTTCTTCCGGCTGGGTAGCATCAATCAACATACGCTTGGCCATAAGGGGGCCTGACCTTTCATCGCGCCATCTGACCTGTCCCTTGGCGACCGCAAGGGCAGATATTGTGTCGCGTTTTGTGGAAAACCGTGGCCATGAGGAGGAAAAGCATCAGAAGCAGCGCCAAAGGCAGCCAGGACACCTTATCCCCACAGTCCACCGCGCAGACAAAGCGTCGGTTGGCTTTCGTGTTTCTTTGCCGCCACCGCCGCAGGAGATAAGCCCTAGGGGGTAACGGGTCGCGGCAACACCATAGACTGTCTGCCGCCCCGGCACAATACAAAGTTTTAAGGCCCCTGTTTGGATGAGTCGTCTCATGATATACTTGCAAAATGCTGCGCCTGTTCGTTTATCTTCTGATAACCCTCTTTACTCTCCCGGCCTTGGCCGAGATTGAGGTTAAAAGCGTGCGCCTTGGTTCGCCTGAAGCCGGGGTGACCCGCTTTGTGCTGGAATTGGGTAGTCCTGCCGATTACCGGATGTTCTTTCTCGCCAATCCCGAGCGGCTGGTTCTGGACATGCCGAGCCTGAACTGGCCTCAGGGGCAGACCCCGAATGGGGTCGCTCTGGTCAAGGGGTGGCGTTATGGCCAGTTTGGCGAGGGTACCCGTATTGTTCTTGACCTAACGGCAGCCGTTAGCCTCTCCGCTGTTATTGATCTTCCGGCTCGGGACGGCAAGGGGCCGCGTCTGGCTATTGATCTGAAGGCGGCCAGCGGGGACGAATTCCGCCAGCTGATTGGCCGCAGCTGGGGGCAGCGGGGTCAGCAGACTTTGGCGATGGCCAGCGCCCCTTCCGCCATCGTAACCAAGGATGAGACAGCTGCTGCAACACCGGTCAGCGCCACGACAGCTGGTGCGGGCGGGCTGCGTCCGCCGCCCCTGCCGGAGCGGCGGCGGGATTTTGATCCGCGCCCGCTGATTGTGCTGGATGCCGGTCATGGCGGGGTTGACCCCGGCGCCATCGGCATTAACGGGACGCGGGAGAAAGACATTACGCTGGCTGTGGCCCGTCAGCTTGCTGCCAAGCTGGAGAGCAGTGGCAATTATCGTGTCTCCCTGACCCGCTCGCGGGATATTTTCATCCCCCTGCAGGAGCGGGTAGCGATTGCCAGACGGCAGGGCGCTGACCTCTTCATCTCGCTTCATGCCGACAGTGCTGAAACCCATGAAGCGCAGGGATCGACCATCTATACCTTGTCCGAGCGGGCCTCGGATCGTGAAGCTGCCCGCTTGGCCGAAAGCGAAAACCGCTCTGACCAGCTGGCCGGACTTGAGGCGGTAGCCGGTGATGATGGCCTCGCCAGTCTGCTCACCACCATGAGCTATACCGCCAGCCTGAACAACAGCCGTGATTTTTCGACCCAACTGGCCACCGAACTGGGTCGGCAGGTGCGGATGACCGAGCGGCCCCAGCGCTCTGCCGGATTTGCCGTTCTTAAGGCGCCGGATATGCCTTCGGCCCTGATTGAAATGGGTTATCTCTCTAACCGCAGCGAAGCTAGGTTACTGGTCAAACCCGAGCATCAACGCAAGCTGGTTGCCGGTATTGAGCGGGCAATCCAGAAATATTTCCTTCGCCACAGCTCGACCTTTGAAGCGCAGTTGATCATGGCAAAGCCGGAGTAGCTTTTTTACGGCAAATCCCTATTATGACCGGTCATTACAAGGAGCTGGGTGTGCTGCGTTTCATTTCTTGGGCTATTTCTTCAGCCATGTTGCTGGGTATCGTCGGCATTTGCGTTGTCATGCTGGTCATCCGGCATTATGGCGAGAATCTGCCCGACATCAGCAGTTTGCGCGATTACAACCCGCCGGTGGTCAGCCGCGTTCATGCCGGAGATGGTCGCCTGATGGCCGAGTTTGCTTCGGAGCGCCGCGTCTTCGTGCCGGTCAACCGTATGCCCCAGCGCGTTATTGACGCCTTCCTTTCATCGGAAGACAAAACCTTTTACGAACATGCCGGTATTGACCCTCGCGGCATTCTGGGCGCGGCCATTACCAATTTCGAGAATATGGGGAGCGGTCGTCACCCGGTCGGCGCTTCGACCATTACCCAGCAGGTCGCCAAGAATTTTCTGGTCGGCAACGAAACCAGTTATGTCCGCAAGATCCGTGAAGCACTGATTGCGTTCCGTATTGAGGAAGCTTTCACCAAGGATGAGATTCTGGAGTTGTATCTCAACCAGATTTTTCTGGGTCAGCGTGCTTACGGCGTGGGATCAGCGGCGCTGGCTTATTTCAACAAGACGCTGGATGAACTGACGATTGCTGAAGCCGCTTATCTGGCCGCCTTGCCGAAAGCGCCTAACAGTTATCACCCGGTCAAAAATCATGATGAGGCCATCAGCCGCCGCAATTATGTGTTGAATCGTATGCGCGAAGACGGCAAGATCACACAGGCCGAATATGACCATGCCATCACCGATCCGATCCAGATGCGGCCCCGCGGCGAGGAAGAGTTCTATCGCGGCGGCGATTATTTCACCGAAGAAGTCCGGCGCGAACTGGTCGCCCGTTTCGGCGAGGAGAAGGTGCTGACCGGCGGGCTGCTGGTGCGGGCAAGCATTGATCCGCGCCTGCAGGATATTGCGACAAAATCTTTGCGTCAGAAGCTCATCAGCTATGATCGGGAGCATGGCTGGCGCGGCCCGGTGGCGCGTATCGGCGGCGGGCAGGATTTGAAGACGGCGCTTCAGCGTACCCCCATGCCCGGCGGGGGCGAGCTCTGGCAACTGGCGGTGGTGACCGATATTTCAGCGTCAATGGCCGAAATTCTTCTGCGCAATGATGCCAAGGGTATAATTCCTCTGGCGGAACTGAAATGGGCGCGCACATGGAAGCCCGGCCCGTCTCTGGGCCCGGAAATCACCAAACCGCAGGATGTATTGCAGGTCGGAGACATTATTCTGGTTGAGAAGATTGAGGGGGACAACAAATACGGTTTGCGCCAGATTCCGGCGGTGCAGGGCGGTTTTGTGGCGATGGACGCCAATACTGGCCGCGTGCTGGCGATGGTGGGCGGGTTCAGTCCGCGCATGAGTTCCTTTAATCGAGCCACCCAAGCATGGCGTCAACCCGGCTCATCCTTCAAGCCGTTTGTTTATATGGCGGCGCTGGAGGCCGGATTTACTCCGTCTAGTCTGGTGCTGGATGCGCCCATCAGTTTGCCCCAAGGTCCCGGTATGCCTGCCTGGACACCCGGAAATTATTCCAATGACTATCTGGGGCCCACCACGTTGCGGGTGGGGATGGAAAAGTCCCGCAATGTCATGACGGTGCGCCTTGCCCAGCAGGTCGGTATTGCCAATGTCGCCAAGATTGCCGAGGCCTTCGGTGTGGTTGACCGCTTGCCGCATAACCTGTCGATGGCGCTCGGCGCTGGTGAAACAACCGTGCTGCGGCAGGTCAGCGCCTATGCCGAGATCGTCAACGGGGCGCGTAAAGTTACGCCCACCCTGATTGATACCGTGCAGGACAAGGAAGGTCATATTCTCTATCGTCATGATGATCGTCCCTGTCAGGGCTGCCAGAATGTGATGTGGCGTCCCGATTTATCGGTACCAACCGTTCCTGATACCCGCCCCCAGATCATCGATCCGCGCACCGCCTATCAGATGACCCATATTCTGGAAGGTGTGGTTCAGCGCGGTACCGGCACCCGGGCCAAAGGTCTGCCGTGGCCGGTGGCGGGCAAAACCGGCACTACCAATGAAGAGCGGGACGCTTGGTTTGTCGGCTTTTCCTCAGATATGGCGGTTGGTCTTTATATCGGCTTCGACCAGCCGACCCATCTTGGTCATCATATGACAGGCGGTATTCTGAGTGCGCCTGTCTTCAAATCCTTCATGGAGGAAGCCTTGGCGGGCACGCCGCCAATTCAGTTCCGGGTGCCACCGGGGCTGCGTCTGGTTCGCGTCAATCCGGCAAATGGACGGCTGGCCGATCCGGGTGACGAAAAAGCCATTTGGGAAGCCTACAAACCCGGCACCGAGCCACGCCCCGGTGCCGTTGAACAGGCGGTTGATCCCGCGCTGGACTGGACGGGTGCAAATACCGAAATCATCCGCATGCCAACCAGCACAGGGGCCGCGCCACCAGCGGTTAATAACGGGAATGGCAGTCTGCCGAGCTATCTGCCGCCACCGGAACCGGCCAATAACGGGGCAGGGGGCGGCTTCGGCGAGATTTATTGATTTTTGCCGGTTGTCTGGTTATGGTGCGCCCCGATTGAAAGGGAGTTTGGTTCATGCGCGCAGAAATTATTTCAGCAGTCAGCGACATTCAGAAGTCGCTGGGTCTGCTGAGGAGGCATCTTTGACTTCGACAAGGCCACACGTCGTCTTGAAGAGTTGAATGCCCTTACCGAAGATCCCGCCATCTGGAATGACAGCGCCAAAGCGCAGAAAATGATGCGCGAGCGAACCCAGCTGGACAAAGCCGTCAACGGCTACCGCGTGATTGAGCGGCAGTTGAAGGATTCGCTTGAACTGCTCGAAATGGCTGAAGCTGAAAAAGACGCCGCTATGGTGGGCGAAGCCGAGAATGCCATCTTCGCCATCAAGGCCGAGGCCGGTCAGCGCGAACTGGAAAGCCTGTTGTCGGGCGAAGTCGATGGCAATGACTGCTATCTTGAAATCAATGCCGGGGCCGGTGGCACCGAAGCGCAGGACTGGGCCCAGATGCTCACCCGCATGTATCTGCGCTGGGCTGAGAAACGCAAATTCAAGGTGACATGGCTGGATGAAAGTCCGGGCGAAGAAGCTGGCCTTAAATCGGCAACCATCCAGATCAGCGGCGAAAATGCCTATGGCTGGCTCAAAACCGAGGCCGGAGTGCATCGCTTGGTGCGGATCAGCCCGTTTGACTCCAACGCTCGCCGCCATACCAGCTTCACCGCCGTCAGCGTTTCGCCGGTGCTGGATGAGACGATTGAGATTGAGGTACTAGACAAGGATGTGCGCGTGGATACCTACCGCTCCTCCGGGGCTGGGGGCCAGCACGTCAACAAAACTGATTCAGCCGTGCGCATGACCCATATGCCGACCGGCATTGTGGTGGCCTGTCAGCAGGAGCGTTCCCAGCATCAGAACCGCGCCAAGGCCACCGCCATGCTCAAAGCCAAGCTTTATGAGTTGGAAATGCGCAAGCGCGAAGCCCGGGCCGGGGTGATTGAAGCCAACAAGAGCGACATCGGCTGGGGCCACCAGATCCGCTCTTACGTGCTGCAACCCTATCAGATGGTCAAGGATCTCCGCACCGGCGTTGAAACCAGCAACACCAGCGGCGTACTGGACGGCGAAATCGACGCCTTCCTCGCCGCCGCGCTGGCTCACCGCATCAGTGGCGAGGATAGTGTGGGGGTTGAGGATATTCCAGTTTAACCAATGACTTGGTGAAAGTTTTTGATTTTCTTGAGCGCTGTGTGGTATAAATGACCCGAAGTTTTCAGGGAGATTTTGAAATGGTTAATATGAAAAAATCTGGTGTTGTGGCTGCCGCTGCCACCTTGTTTGCAACTACTGGCGCGCCCGCTGACGCTGCACCTGTAGTGGCAACTACTGCCGCTGCCGTATCTACAATCAAACCTACGCCATCTGCTGCACCGACTGTTTCTACGCAGGCAATTATGAATGCCGTGAAGGCGATGAAGTACGATACGTATCTTCAACATCCTGATGACAAGAGGCAGGCTCTTGGGCTTTTGCAGCAGCGTATTGCAGCCTGTCAGTCCAAAAAGGAACCATGCGTTACCGGTATCGAGCTTGTGAAAGACTTTGGCTTTGGCAACAGGACGATGGCCGAAATTCTCGTCCATACCAAGGGAGATTATGTTGACGTGTTCAATCGTGCGTATGTCGGCAGCAGCGTACCCCCCAACCCGAACGCGCAAGAGAAATGGCGCACGCAGACTACCGGTCATGCTCAGGAATACGAAGCCGCCACGCAAGGTCAGTTTAAAGCCAGCAGTTTCAAGGGCGAGGGGCTTTATGTGGTAGAAGGTCTGCGCGTTGATTCCTCGGGCAAAGTCAGCAAGATCGACTTGTCAGACACCGGGAATCTTTTGAAGCCTTTCGGACTTGCTGGCGACTATGCGTATCAGCACACCGTGCCTGCAGGATACCAGCCACGGGCCGCACAAACGAATGTGGCTCCTGCGGCCAAGGTTTATGAGCATGGGATAAACAATGTGTATCTTATAGATCCTGGTGTTGTTGAATCTCGTAGTCAACAACCCCGTCCGACCCCGAGGCCGTAGTAGCAGCCATACATAGTAGCCGATAATCCCCTCCCCCGCTTGCGGGGGAGGGTTAGGGTGGGGGAGGGATGTTGAGAAAACACCGAATTTTCTGACTCAATTCACCACTCTCCCCCCATCCAGACCTTCCCCCGCAAGCGGGGGAAGGAGAGTGAAAGAAGGTAGCAAACAGAGTTTACGACGAAGGAGATGCGATTCTCATTCGCTTGAAACTCCCTGACTCTAATACTTCCGCTCCACCCGCACCATCATCTGCCCTTCATCATCAGCCGTAGCAACATGATCGGGCTGGTGGCGGTACATCAGGCTGGCGTTGACTTTGGTTTGTTCGTCAAGCGGGGCGGCGTAGAAAGCTTCCAGATCAAGCTCGCGGCCACTCGGGGTCAGGCTGGCATTTACGGCATCATAGCTGACCTGATAGGCGCGGTTGACACCGGAGGGCAGGCGCAGGCTGGCGCCGCCGCCATTCACCCGCAGCGGTTGGTTCAGCAGCAGACCGACGCGGTCGCCCTTGAAGGCAAGATCATGATGGATGACGCCGAGGGTGAACGAGTCCGAGGTCACACCGCTGAAACCGGTTACCAGCGAGCCCGCTACCGGGTCAATCTGACTCATGCCGAAGAAGTAGCTGCCAACCAGATCAGTTTTCCCGGCGATTTGCAGGCTGCCGGACAGGCCGCCATAACTGGTGGTGGAGCGGCCCATATCAAAGGCGCCCGCGGATTCCGTACCGAGGAAAGTTGATCCTTCACTGACAAAACCGGCCTGCATGCCGACGCGGCTACCTTCAAACGGCGTGAAGCTCATTTCAGACATTGCGCCGTAGGTTTCTGCTTTCCGGTTATCTTCCTGCGTGCCGAAGAAGGAGCCAGCGCGGAAAGTCAGGCCATGCAGTTTTGTTTCTGTCGCCACACTCATGCTGTTGTCAGCCAGTCCCAGATAAGGTGACAGGAAAGCACCGTCGGCACGGGTGGTGCTGGTATCAACCATACCGTCACCGCTGAGGCCGAAGCCAAGCGAGGGATCATCCATATAACCTATGGTGGTCTGTGTGGTCGGGCTGAAGGCTGTGACCAGTCGCCCTTCAATCTTGGCTTCATGATCGCGGTTGCCGGGGACAGTGCGCCAGCTGAGAGTGCCCTGCATCGGGCCGTCAAAATGCTCAACCTTGAACCCACGACCAAAGCGGCGGGCGCCGTCATCAATGGTGTTATTGGCTTCGGCCAGTTTGACCACGGTATTGGCGCTCATGCGGATGGGTGCACCATCGAAGCTGTCAACCACGGCCATCTGGCGGCTTGCCAGTGAAGCAGACAGGCCATCGCCAAAGGCGGGCGCCAGCGTAATGGTGCTGGCATCCAGTGTGTAGGCCGGGTCGGCAATGCTGCTCCCGGTCATCATCAGGCCGTGGGCGACGAGTGCTGTGGCTGAGGTCAGATTGAGGAATCCTTGACCATAAACCGAACTGTCGGAGTAAACCCCGGTCTTCTGGGCGGTCACAAAAAGACGGTTGACGATCTGTGCCGGAGTCAGGCTGGGATAGAGATCAATCAGCAGGGCGACGGCGCCGGTGACATGCGGAGCGGCCATCGAAGTTCCGCTTAGAGTAGCGTAGGTCAGGTCAGGAAAGGTCGAATAGATGCTGCTGCCGGGCGCGGCGATACACCACGCGGCGGCCACGCCACAGCGGTTGCTGTAGCTGGCAATTTCGCCGGTGGTATCTGTTGCAACCACGGCAATCAGGCGGTCAGCCAGCGCCGAGTAATCCTTGCCGGGATTGTTCTCATAGATGATTCCGGCAGAGTCATGAGCAGCTTCGATATAGGGAATGGCCGCAGGCAGGCCGGGGTTGGACAGCCCGTCATTTCCGGCGGAGAAGACCGCGATGGCTCCGGCATTAATGGCCGATTCAACCGCGTCAAACTCGGCAGCGGCAGCTGTCACATCAACCTGAATCGCAACGCCACTGCCGCCGGAATAACCATAACTTCCATTAAACACATCAACGCTCTGCGCTGAGCCATAAGCCCAGGCCGCGGCAACATCAGAACCACTTGCTACGTAGTCGATACCCATCGAATCAGTCTCGAAAATACGCAGCGGCAGAATCTGCGCCCCGTAGGCAACGCCGTGTACGGAAACGTCGTTGCGGTTGGCCGCAATAATTCCACTAACATGCGTACCGTGACCGTCCAGCGAACTATCCTGAATGTTGCTGGCGGTGCGACTGGTAATGAAGTTCTGGCCCCCTGCTGCAATACGTCCGGTAAATTCCGAATGGTTGGCATCAATGCCGCTATCCACAACGCCGACCAGTACGCCTGCGCCAGTGGCACCTCGCGCATAGGCACTGCGAACCCCGATTTCGCTTAGCGCATAATTGCCTGCGAACTCCGCCGCTGCCGGACTGGTGGTGGCATCGCCATTACCAATGACGGCCACAGCAATACCAGCGGCGGCTCCCATCGCCAGCGCGCCACCAGCAAGCATTTCTCCGGTTGAAAGACCTGCTGCGTCCACAGAAGCTGTTGAGTCAACGGGATTAGCCCCACCACGTTTGGAAATTTCCTGCAGTCTACGTGTGACTTCCGCCCTGCGTAGGGTTTGATTGGCAGTCGCCACCAACTCGCCGGAGAGGCTGGGTTTCAGGGCAGCGGCGTGATTGACGATGGATTGCGCGATGGTGGGATTAGCTGAGACGGCCTGCTGTACTGCATTCAGCAATTGGGGATTACCTTGCGCGGCGGCGGTCCGCAGGTTGAGCTGGATAGTGAGCGGAAGCGTAGAAACCTGTTGGGCTGCCGAAACCTCTAGTGGAGCTCCAAGCAACCAGAGCGCGCATGCAGCAGCCAGAGCCGCCTTAAAACGAAACCGAGACATATCTGCATTCCCCTCCGAATCAGTTCAGCGGGCAAAGCGTAGCGAAATGTCGCAGGAGTGTCTAGCCGTTCAGGCGGCCTCTGGCAATAAAACTTGGAATATCAAAATGCTGGGTACGATAGACAATCGGGTGTCCGTCAGCCGTAGTAATCCGGCCACCTGCCGCGCAGATAATCGCGTGACCGGCAGCTATATCCCATCCCATTGCCCGACCGAAACGCGGGTAAATGTCCGCCTCGCCCGAAGCCAGCAAACCGAATTTCAGGGCGCTGCTGGCGCGTTTGTGGCGAATGACTTTAATTCCCGACAGATAGGCCGCCAGTTCCGGCTCGTTGCCGTGGCGGCGACTGGACAGCACGACCAGACCATTCTGCTGCGGAGCGCGGGCGGAAATATCCTCTGCCGTGTGACCACGTACCCGGGTGGCGCCTTGTCCGGCAGCGCCGACAAAGGTTTCCTCCAGCGCAGGGGCGTGAATAACCCCGATAACCGGGACAGCTCCTATCACCAGCGCAATATTGATGGCAAATTCGCTTTCTCCGGCGATGAAATCCTTGGTGCCGTCAAGCGGGTCAACCAGCCAGAAGGGACCTTCGCCCAATTCCGGGATACGCCCTTCACTCACGGCTTCTTCAGCCACCACCGGAACGTGCGGGGCAATTTTCTGCAGCTCGGCGGTAATGTATTCTTCCGAAGCATGATCGGCAGCGGTTGCCGGTGAGCCATCTTGTTTGCCGCGAATATGCAGCGACTCGTTCCGCTTTTTCATGACCACACGCCCGGCCCCGCGTGCCACTTCAAAAGCGGCAACGACCAGACGTTCAAGATCAAGCACAGGACTGTTCATACCCGCGAACTTAGCCCAGCTTGCCATAGGCGCGAAGAGGAAAGATTGGGTGAATCAACTTTTACCCAATCTTCCCTCCCCGAAAACATCAGGCGCAGGCTGGAGCAGCAGCTTTGGCGGTGACGGCATTTCCGAGAAAGCTTGGCAGGGTTTCACGGTGGGCAAGCGCTGCAAAAGCGGTACCGAGAACTCCCTGATGGTGTGTCACCATGGAGGATCCTTCTGTCCAGCGGGATTTTACCTCTGACTCGAATTTGGTCAACGGTCCAGTAAAATAATCTCTTTTCAGCATTGTGTTATCAGGACTGTTGCCAAAGCAGATGACCGTCTGTTGGCCCTCTCCGTCCGGAGCAGAGATCATGAATTCCTGGCAAACCAGGCCATTTCCAACATCAATGACTTTGGTCTCCGCCAGTGCTTCGATAAGGTGGGGGGGCGTGGGACTGTTAGCGGCGACAAGAGGGGGGAGGGCGGCCAGCACCTGTGTGGCGATCCCGGTAACGAGGGTATCATTGCCCTGCGCGGCTTTCGCCAGAACCGTGACCAACTTGGAAGCCTCATACTCATCCATGGCAGCAAGGGCGGGAAGGATGGACAGTCCGTGCGTGACGACGTTGGTGGTGATGGTGTCATTTCCCTGCGCGGCTTTTGCCAACTTGGTGACGAGTTCGACAGCATCCTTGGCATCGAGTCTGGAAGTAATGTCCAGTCCGTGCGTGACGACGGCGGCGGTAAGGGTGTCATTTCCCTGCGCGGCTTTTGCCAACTCGGTGATGAGTTCGGCAGCATTCTTGGCATCGAGTCCGGAAGTAATGTCCAGCCCTTGTGCGAAGACCTTAGCGGTCAGGGCATCATCGCCCCGTGCGGCCTTCGTCATTGCAACGACGAGTTTGCCGGCAGTGCTGCCTCTCTTGGCTGCGACTTCAGGCAGGATGGCCAGTCCATCTTCGACGAAAGTGGGAATGAAGGCGGCGTTGACGAGGCCATCGCTGTATTTTTTGGAATATTCTACAGCGTCCTGTACGTGCCTTGCGGCTTCTCCCATGGCCCAAACTACCTTATCGGCCACATCGCCATCTTTAGCGGCGAGGGCAGGAAGGATGGCCAGTCCCTGTTTGACGATGGTGCGGGTGAGAGGCTCATCATCAATCCTCTGGGCGGTTATTCTGGCCAGTCCGAAGACGATACGACCGGCAAGGCGGATATCTTTGACGCCGGAAAGAATGCTCAGTCCCTGTGTGACAAGGTCGGTGTTGAGGGGTTTATCGCGCGTTATTAGGCGATTAGGAGGGGTTGCTGGAGTACCTTGCACGTTTTCTGCTATTGCGATGACGAGGTGAGCGGCAGTGTCGTGGCCCCCCTGAGTGGTGAGGGGGGAGAGGATGGGCAGTCCCTCTCTGACGAAGACAGGGGACATGTCTTTATATGTGGTGCCCATATGCGATGCTTGTTTCAGTGTTGAAATGATATCGATGGCAGCGTCGCTATTCGCGGCAGCGACGGCAGGAAGGAGTGGTAGTGTCCCGGTGATCAAGTCAGATGCGAGGGGGGCAGAGTTATTGTTTGCTGTCTCACGCAAGTGCGAGAAGAACTTGGCGGTAGTGCCCGCAGCAGCTTCGCCCTTTTCCTTTTCTGCCGCAGCGAGATCAGGAAGGAGGGCCACTCCTTCTTTGACAAAGACGGCGGAGAGGTTAGGATAGGACTTGACTGTTAATTGCAGATTCTTACCCATCTCAGAAACGAGATCAGGATGTTTCCTGGCAAGGACAGGAACGATGTTCACTATCTGCCTGAGACAGGCAGAGACAAGACTTTCGTCTTTTATAGTATGCCTTAGCAAGCTCTTCAGGTCATAGGCGACGAAGGCAGCCGTGTAGACCTCAGAGGCAGTGATGCGTTCAGAAAGGAGTTCCATTCCCGTTGTGACAAGGGCGGCGCTGATGGGGGCGGCATCGCTTTTCCATGTGTCGTCCTCATGACATAGGGCACGGAAGAGATCTGCGGCAACTTTTCTATTCGTGGCAACGAGGGCAGGAAGGACGGCCACTCCCTGTGTGGTAAAGGTAGGGACGAAGGATGTCTTATTTTGCGCGGCCCAATCCTTCATCGCGGTGTTGGTTTTCTCCAGTTCTCCGAGTAAGTGGGAAGAAGTAGAATCATCGGTATTGGGCAACAGACTCAGTGTTGTCTGGATGAGGTCGGCGCTGCGATCTGCATTGCCAATCGCCGATTCCCGTAGTGTAGAGAAGAGCTTACTGATCTCGATTTCTTTAAAGCGCTCAGATCCCTTGGCGACAGTGGAAAGCTTCTTTAGTGTCTTTTTAAAGTCGGAAGACGATGACATGATTGAGTGTCCCTCTTGGTTAAAATACGGCGTATCATTTTATATAATTTTTAGATGGTTAATTGCAAAGGGAATAACGGTTAAAGGAATTTCTGTGTTATCCTCGGGCTTAACTTAGGTTAAGGGGGGGCTATGCACCGGTTTTGGATTGGCGTTATGCTGTTGGGAGTGGTGGCGGGGAGTGCGGTGGCGCAGAGTGTTTCTGTGCCGGTGACTGCGCCGCCTGCCATACGGCGGGTTGTGCCGCCAACGGCGCCGCTTCCGCCTGCGGACGGCGTGCTTCCTTTGGCACCGGTTGTGCAGCAGCCTCCGCGTGATCCCGCTCTGGTGGCCTTTGAGAACAAGCGGGCCGCCTTGTTGGCTACTGATTATCAGGGCATGGCCCGCCTTGGGGCTGAGAGTCTTCGCTGCCCGGCGGCGCGTTCGTTTCAGCCAGCGGTCAGGCTTGACCCTCGCCTGATTACGGAAGCCCGCGCCCTTTTACGCACCGCTGCCGAAAAAGGGGTGGCCAACGCCCAACTGGCTTTGGGGCGCAGCTATCTGGAAGGCAAATGTGGCAGTCCGGTTGATCTGGTTGAAGGCTATGCCTGGTTCAAGACCGCATTTACAGGCAATCCCAATGTTGCAAGGGATGTGAACATGGACTACGCCAACAGATTTCTGACGCCAGACCTCAAGAAACAGGCAGAGTATCAGGCGTATCTGTATATCCAGAAGTTTTCCCGTCCCTTTGGCGTAGCGGCGCGGGTGGTGCCGGAGATTCCCTGCCCGGACTCCCGTAATCAGGTCGGGGTTTTTCTGGCCGGGGATGATTTCGATCTGTCACGCACCGCCATCAGGCTGTATTCCGGCAAGGGTTATCCGACGATGCATCAGGATGTCAGTACGCCGCAAGGCTGCACCCGGGATCGGGAACTCAACCGTTTCCGGGTTCGCTTTTTGGCCCGTGCGACGGTTTTTGATATTAACAATTTTATGCGCGAGAACAAATACTGCATTGTGGGGATGCTCCCTGATACAAAGTCTTCCGATAATTCTTCTGAAGAGCTGGACTTTACGGATGTTATTCTGGCCGGGGCTGAACCTCCCGCCACGGTCGTCGACAGTGATAAAATGCTTGTCCTCATCAAGCGCTCCGGATTTTTTCAGAACGCGGTGCCATCCTATGCTGGCGCAGAGAGCTGTCCTTCGGCAAAATGATGAAGCATCTTCTTCTTTCTGCCTTGTTGTGCTGGGGGCTTGGCCATCCGGCAGTAGCCTCCTCCAGCGCTTCGCTGCCGACCACCATCGGTACCGGGGTGGCGGTTGAGGGGGATGTTATTTCTGTTAACGGTACGGTGGTCAGGCTGTGGGGCATTGATGCGCCGGATAACGGGCAAACCTGCACCAACCGGGTCGGGCAAAGCTATAACTGCTTTGAAAAGGCCAAGGCCGCGCTCAATCAGTTGATCGGGCAGAACCAGATTACCTGTTATGTCCGGGGGCAGGATTTCCACGGGCAGAAACTGGGAACCTGTGCCGTCGGCGGACTTGATCTGGCGGCTCTTGTTGTGCGCGCTGGCTGGGCAATGTCTTTTGCCAGCCTGTCACCCCAATATTCGTTAATGGAGGGCGTGGCTCAAGCTGCCAAACGGGGTATGTGGGCGGGGCGGGCCCAAGCCCCGTGGCTTTGGCGCAGTGGACAAATTCTAGCTCAGCGTAACAAATAGAAACAGGATGTGATGTGATTTCATGACGATGCGCAGCATGTCGCAGCGTATTTCCAGCAGAAAGCTGCCAGTATGGTGGGCGGTGCTGGGATCGAACCAGCGACCCCCTGCGTGTGAAGCAGGTGCTCTCCCGCTGAGCTAACCGCCCGGGAAGGCCGTTTGTAGTCGCGCAACCGGGTGTCTGTCAAGATAGGGAAAGATGATGAAACAGTTTGTATTTGCCGCTCTGTTCCTGCTGCTCCCCGCTCTGGCTCTGGCCGGAACGGCGTCTGTGCCGGCCATTCCGCCCCCCGTTC
This sequence comes from uncultured Pseudobdellovibrionaceae bacterium, assembly GCA_964429685.1. Classification (GTDB taxonomy): domain Bacteria; phylum Pseudomonadota; class Alphaproteobacteria; order UBA2400; family UBA2400; genus CAYSDE01. The sequence continues at coordinate 23,412 of CAYSDE010000001.1, read as the reverse complement.
TGCTGAATTACAACCTTTATGCTGGCGGCCTCAAGGTTGTGGATGTGGGCATCAGTTATGCCATTTCCGACAGCCAGTACGATATTCATGCCAATGCCAAAACACGCGGCATGTGGGCTACGCTGGTGCCGTGGCGCAATATGATTACGGCGCGGGGAAATGTGGAGGCTGGCCATATCGCACCGCAGGTCGCCCGCTATGATACGGCTTGGCGCGAGAAACTGAAGACCATTGAAATGAGCTGGGCCAAAGACGGAGCCCTGTCGGTGGTTTCGACGCCGCCGCAGCGCCCTGACGGTCGCGTTGAGGCAACGGCCGAGCAGATAAAGAACGCGCTTGATCCGGTCAGTGCGGTGGTAGCGGTGCTGGCGCGGGGCGGGCAGGACGGATGTTCGGGTCGTATTCCGGCCTTCGACGGTCGCCGCCTTTATAATCTGGTCATGGAGAACAAGGGCGAGGACGTGTTGACCCAGACTGATTATAATATCTACCATGGCCCGGCCATCCGCTGTGAAGTGACCTTCGAGCCGGTTGCCGGTTTTCCCGAGAAGGAGCAACGTGCAGGCTTCTGGAGCGCTCGTGACAATTCGGACAAAAGAAATCCCCTAATCATCTGGATAGCCCATCCGCAGCCCGGGCTGCCACTGTTTGCGGTGCGTGTGCAGAGTACCACCAATATGGGAACGATTATTGCGCATTTGCGTTCGGTTGCTTCTGGCGCAATTCCATAACAGAAACACTTCAAACTCTGTTCAAATGTGTTAGGCTCGTCCGCAATTCAGTTTTTTAACTTCGGGATTGCACGATGGACTTCGACGGTATTTTTGAGTCTCATATCTCCAGCCTCAAGGCGGAAGGGCGCTATCGCACCTTCGCCAATCTTGAACGGATTGCCGGGCGTTTTCCGAAAGCGCTCTGGCGGCGCTCACCCGAGGCCAAGCCGGAACAGGTCACCATCTGGTGCAGCAATGATTATCTGGGCATGGGTCAGCATCCGACGGTGCTGGCGGCCATGCATGACGCTATTGACCAGTTCGGCTCTGGGGCAGGCGGTACCCGCAACATCTCCGGGACGACCCATCTGCATGTTCTGCTGGAGCGGGAACTGGCAGCGCTGCACGGCAAGGCGGCAGCGCTGTTGTTCACGTCAGGCTATATCTCCAACCATGCCACGCTGTCCACGCTGGGCAAAATCATTCCGAACCTGATGATCTTCTCGGATGAATGCAATCACAATTCGATGATTGAGGGGATCCGCCATGCCGGGTGCGAGAAACACGTTTTCCGCCATAACGACGTGGCCCATCTGCGCGAGATGCTCAGCGTTGCGCCCATCAACCGGCCCAAGCTGATCGCGTTTGAATCCGTCTATTCAATGGATGGTGATATTGCTCCCATTGATGCGATTTGTGATCTGGCCGATGATTTTGGCGCCATGACCTATCTGGATGAAGTTCATGCGGTCGGCATGTACGGCAAAACCGGTGCCGGTATTGCTGAAGCCACCGGCAACAGTCACCGCCTCACCATTATTGAAGGGACGCTGGGCAAGGCATTCGGCATGGTAGGCGGCTATATCACGGCCTCGACCGCCTTGGTTGATGCCATTCGTTCCTCTGCTGCTGGTTTTATTTTTACCACGTCGTTGCCGCCGGTCATCTGTGCGGGAGCACTGGCCAGCATCCGCCATCTTCGCAATTCGGACAGCGAGCGTCAGGCTCAGCGTAGCCGGGTAGCTGAGGTCAAGGCTGCCCTCAAGGTTGCCGGTCTGCCGGTTCTGCCCAACCGCAGTCATATCATACCGCTGATGGTTGGTGATCCCATGCGTTGCCGCGCCCTGACCGACCTGCTGATGGAGCAGCATCGTATTTATGTGCAGCCCATCAACTATCCGACCGTGCCACGCGGAACCGAACGGGTGCGCATTACCCCCAATCCGCTGCACAGCGCTGAGGATGTGGCGGCGCTGGTGTCGGCTCTTGGTACGGCATGGCAGGATATAGCAATGCCAGTCGCCGCCTGAAAACCCTTTCAGTCACAAACCGTAACATGTCTTGAATTGGCAGGGTGCCCGATTCATTGCAAGAAGGCTGTCATGACAACGAACCTCTCCTGCATTGTCCTAGCCGCTGGCATGGGCACCCGAATGAAATCTTCTCTGGCCAAGCCGCTGCACAAGGTGGCCGGACGTCCCATGGTGCTGCATACGCTGGCAGCGGGGGAAAAACTTGATCCTCAGCAGGTGATTGTCGTGATCGGGCCGGACATGGCGGCGCTGGCGGAAGTGGTCGCTCCCCATAGAACCGCAGTGCAGGCTGTACCCAAAGGCACCGGCGATGCAGTGCGGGCCGGGCTGTCAGCCTGTGCCGGTTTGAAGGGTGATGTGCTGGTCTTGTTTGGTGACACGCCTCTGGTCAGTTGCGAAACCCTGCAGAAGCTGATCGAACGGCGTCTCGCCGGGGACAATCCGGCGGTGGTGGTCAGTGGCATGACCCCGCCCAGCCCGACCGGTTATGGCCGTCTGATGATCGAAGGCGGTAATCTTCTCTCCATCGTTGAAGAGAAAGACGCCAATGAGGGACAAAAGAAAATCACCCTCTGCAATGGCGGCATCATGCTGTTTGACGGGGCGCTGTTGCCCAAGCTGCTGGCTGGTATCACCAGCAACAATGCCAAAGGCGAGTTTTATCTGACCGACACCATCGCAGTTGCCCGTCAGTTGGGTCATGTCTGCGCTCATGTCGAAATTGATTACGAAGATGTGATGGGCGTCAACACCCGCGCCGATCTGGCGGCGGTTGAACTCATTATGCAGAAGCGGCTGCGCGTAAAGGCGCTGGCTAATGGCGCTACGTTGACCGACCCCTCAACCGTCTGGTTCAGTTGGGATACCGTATTGGGGCAGGATGTGGTCATCGGCCCCAATGTGGTGTTCGGCCCCGGCGTAACTGTTGCTGACTCTGTTGAGATTCTGGCTTTCTGCCATCTTGAAGGCGCAACGGTGGGTGAGGGGGCACGTATCGGCCCTTATGCGCGGCTGCGTCCGGGTAGCAAGATCGGCGCTGGCTGTCATGTCGGCAATTTCGTCGAGTTGAAGAATACGGTGATGGATGCTGGTGCCAAAGCCAATCATCTGACCTATCTGGGGGATGCGAGTGTCGGCAAAGGTGCCAATATCGGCGCGGGCACCATCACCTGCAATTATGACGGCTTTGGCAAATATAAAACCGAAATCGGGGCCGGGGCCTTTATCGGCTCCAATGCAGCACTGGTGGCACCGGTTTCCATCGGCAACGATGCACTGATTGCAGCAGGCAGCGTTATTACGGCGGATGTTTCTGCCGATGCGCTGGCGTTTGAGCGCAGCCCGCAAAAGGTCGCGGCCAACCGTGGCATGGCAACCCGCAGAAAAAAAGAACAGCGGTAATTCATCCCCTCTCCCGCGTAGCGGGGGAGGGTCAGGGAGGGGGCATCATGTGCGGTATTGTCGGCATTGTCGGAAAATCAGACGTCGCACCGCAGGTGCTGGAGGGCCTCAGACGGCTGGAGTATCGCGGTTATGACAGCGCCGGAATTGCTACGCTGGACAACGGCGTCATTACCCGGCAGCGGGCTGAGGGCAAGCTGATTAACCTGTCTGACAAACTGGCCAGACAGCCCCTGAAAGGACAAACCGGAATCGGTCACACCCGCTGGGCCACCCATGGCGGCCCGACCGAGAATAACGCTCATCCTCATGCTACCGACAAAGTGGCAGTGGTCCATAACGGCATCATCGAAAATTATCAGGAGTTGAAAGCCGAACTGGAAGAGCATCAGTGCCGCTTTGTCTCGGATACCGATACGGAGGTTATTGCTCATCTGCTCAGTCATTATGCGCGGCAGGGTATGGACCCGGTGCAGGCGACCTCTGCCGCCCTCAAACGGCTGAAGGGGGCGTTCTCCATCGCCGCCATTTTTACCGGCGAGGACGGCTTGATGATGGGGGCGCGACGAGGCACGCCGCTGGCGGTCGGCTATGGCGAGGGAGAGATGTATCTGGCCTCGGATGCCTATGCGCTGGCTCCACTCACGAACCGCCTGTCCTATCTGGAAGAGGGCGACTGGGTAGAAGTGCGCTCCTCCGGCGTGGTCATTCATGACGAGACTGATCGGGTGGTTGAGCGTCCGATTAAACTGAGCAATGTAACGGCGGATATGGTCAGCAAGGGCAATTACCGCCATTTCATGCTGAAGGAAATCCATGAGCAGCCGGAAGTCATCGGGGAAACGCTGGCCAGCTTCATTCATCCCTCGACCGGTCATATCGCCTTGCCGGTGCTGCCCTTTGATCTGGCCGGTACTCCGCGTCTGACCATTGTGGCGTGTGGCACCGCCTATTATGCAGCTTTCGTGGCTAAATACTGGTTCGAGCAGGTGGCGCGGATTCCGGTTGAGCTGGATATTGCTTCTGAGTTCCGTTACCGTGAAGCGCCCATGCCCAGGGACGGCGTTGCGCTCTTCATTTCGCAATCCGGCGAAACCCTCGATACGCTGGAGGCTCTGCGCTATTGCAGACGGCAGGGACAGCATATCCTCTCTGTCATCAACAAGCCGGAAAGCACAATTGCGCGGGAAAGCGATTTTGTGTTCTACACCCATGCGGGCCCGGAAGTCGGCGTGGCCTCTACCAAAGCCTTTACGACCCAACTGGCTGTGCTGGCTTGTATTGCGGTCGCTTGTGCGCGGCAAAAAGGTGTTGTTTCGCCCGAGCGCGAAGCCGGAATTGCCAAGGCCTTGCGGGAACTTCCCGCCCGCGCCGCTGAGATTCTGAAACATGATACGGCCATTGCCGCGATTGCACCGGACATCATGCCCGCCCGCGACGTGCTGTATCTAGGACGCGGCCCGCTTTACCCGCTCGCCCTTGAAGGGGCGCTGAAGCTGAAGGAAATTTCTTATATTCATGCGGAAGGTTATGCAGCGGGAGAAATGAAACACGGCCCGATTGCCCTGATTGATGACAAGGTGCCAGTCATCGTGGTTGCGCCGCGTGACGCGTTGTTTGAAAAAGTGGCGGGGAACGTGCAGGAAGTGGCGGCGCGAGGCGGGCAAGTGCTTCTGATTTCAGACGCGGCAGGCTGTGCCAAACTGAAAACGCAATCCCGCTGGCAGATTGCCCTGCCGGAGTGTGATCCCTTCGTCGCCCCCATTCTCTACGCCATTCCGGTGCAGCTGTTGGCCTATCACGTCGCCGTCCTCAAAGGCACAGACGTCGACCAGCCCCGCAATCTGGCCAAGAGTGTGACTGTGGAATAACCGGGATTAATCTTTTCTTAAGATTCCATGACTACATCATTCTTGGTCTAGTACCAGTGCTTTAATCCTTGTTGGGGGTCACAATTATGTCTGACGTTCTTAAGAAAAACGCTGGTTTCGGTATTGCTGCCAAACTGGGGTTCATTCTGGCTTTGTTTGCTGTCGGTCTAGTTGTGCTAACGGGAATTTCACTTTTCAATCTTCGTAACGATATTATGGAAGAGCGTTCGGCCTCTCTGCGCAATTTGGTGCAGTCGGTTGAAAGTATTCTCGGCATCTATGCCAAGAAAGTCGAGGCGGGCCAGATGACTTTGGTCGAGGCTCAGGCAGCTGCGATGGGAGAGGTCAAACAAATCCGCTATCAGGGCAACCAGTATTTCTGGATTAATGACATGACGCCCACCATGATCATGCATCCGATCAAGCCGGAGCTGGATGGTACTGCACTCAGCAGAAATCTGGATACCAATGGCAAAGCCCTTTTCGTTGAAATGGTCAAGGTTGTGAATGCGCAGGGCGGGGGCTTTGTTGACTACATGTGGGCCAAACCCGGCGAGCAGGAACCACAACCAAAAATTTCCTATGTCCAGGGATTCAAGCCGTGGGGCTGGATTGTCGGCACCGGTGTGTATGTCGATGACATCAATAAATCCATGATTCAGAAAACCATCAGGTTTTCTGAATACGGCGCGGGAATCGTGCTGGTTATTCTGGTGATTGCCGTTCCGCTCATTCGTGGAATTACAAAGTCCACCCGACTGATGACTGCGGCGATGCTGGAACTTGCTAACGGCAAGCTGGACGTAGAGGTGCCGGGTCGCGAGCGGGGTGATGAATTGGGACTGATGGCCAATGCCTTGCATGTTTTCAGGCAGAATGCCCAGAAAATGGCCCTCTTGAAGCATGAGGCGCAACAACAGGAAGCTGTGGCCCAGAAGTTGAGGGAAAAAGAGGCCATGGTGAAGATGGCTGGAGAGTTTGAGCAGGCGGTTGGGGCAGTGACGGCTTCGGTTGTCAAGGCGGCTTCAGACCTGCATAGCTACGCCGAAGAACTGGTTGAAGCCTCTTCGCAAACAACAACACAGGCGGTGAGTGTCAGCAAGGCCTCGGATCAGGCCGCGGCCAATGTGGCGACGGTTGCTTCTGCAACGGAGGAACTGACCGCGTCGATTCACGAGATCAATCGGCAGGTGGCAGATTCTGCCGCAACGGCTAACGCTGCTGTAGCACAGGCCAATTCCACGGATCAGACCGTCGTCAACATGGCTGAAGCAGCACAGAAGATCAGCACTGTCCTCCAGTTAATCAGCGAAATTGCCAATCAGACCAACCTGCTGGCCTTGAATGCCACCATTGAGGCGGCCCGCGCCGGAGAAGCCGGTAAAGGGTTCGCCGTGGTTGCCAGCGAGGTCAAGAATCTCGCCAGCCAGACGGCTAAAGCCACTGACGACATCTCAGCCCAGATTGGCGGTATCCGGCAGGTGTCGGAAACGGCGGTGACAGCCATTCGCGGTATCAGCAGCACGATCCAGCGGATCAGCGACATCACAGCTTCCATTTCGGACGCAGTCAAGGAGCAGGGGGCTGCGACAACGGAAATTGCCAGCAGCGTTCAGCAGGCGGCGCAGGGGACGCAGATTGTTTCCCAGTCAATCACAGAAGTCAGCAGCAACTCGCGCCGTTCCAGCGACATTTCCCAGCAGGTGCTGAAAGCTTCAGCCGCTCTGACCAGCCAGTCAGCCGAATTGCAAAGCAGGTTAAAGAGCTTCGTTAGCAGTTTAAAGACGGCCTGAGACAATATAACGGGAACAGAACAGATTATCCTGTTGCTTTGCTATGGTCCTTTCTGGTACAAGCGCGCAGCAACTGCCGATGCGGCGGTGCTGGCGTTACCGGGATCGCGCAAATTGTGCTGCATTACAAAGCACAGGCATTTCTGAACGTTTCTTTCTGAACCAGCTTAATCCGGCGCGTGCGGACGGCTCCTCAAGAGGGCGTGCGTCTTTGCGCGTAAATCCATGACTCTGCTTTTTTCTGATCTCCAACTGCGTTCTGAACTGCTGGATGCGCTGAAGCGCGAAGGCTATGAAACTCCCACACCCATCCAGTCCAAGGCGATTCCGCCCGCAATGGAAGGCCGCAACATTCTGGGTCTGGCCCAGACCGGCACCGGCAAGACCGCTGCTTTTCTGCTGCCCATTCTGCATAAGCTTTCGGGCGAACCCAACAAGACCCGCCATCCCCGTGCGCTGATTCTGGCGCCGACGCGGGAACTGGCGATCCAGATTGCTGATAACGCCAAGATTTATGGCCGCTTTGTCAAGGTGCCGAGCGTGGTGATCGTTGGTGGAGTCAGCCAAGATCGTCAGGTCAACGATCTCAAGCGCGGCTGCGATATTGTTATCGCGACGCCGGGTCGTTTGGTCGATCTGATGGAGCAGCGCCTGATTGCGCTCGACAAGGTTGAAGTCTTCGTTCTCGACGAAGCCGACCGCATGCTGGAAATCGGCTTCATGCCCAGCGTGAAGCAAATTGCCAAGGCGCTGCCCTATCCGCGTCAAACCCTGTTCTTCTCGGCCACTATGCCCACAGCTGTGGCTGATCTGGCCAAGAATCTGCTGCAGGATCCCGTCCGCATTGAAGTCACCCCGACCGCAACCCCGGTTGATCGCATTTCCCAAAGCGTCATCTTTGCGCATGGTAACGAAAAGCGTCAGGTTCTGGTTGATTTGCTCGCCGATGCTGCAATGGAGCGTGTTATCATCTTCACCCGCACCAAGCACGGGGCCGACAAGGTGTCCAAGACCCTTGAAAAGCTCAATATCACGACGGCAGCCATGCATGGTCGCAAGTCGCAGAGCCAGCGTCAGGCAGTGCTGCGCGCTTTCGGATCGGGCCGCATCCGCGCTCTGGTCGCAACCGACATTGCAGCCCGTGGGATTGACATTGATGATGTGACGCACGTCATCAATTTCGAGATTCCCAACGAACCGGAATCCTATGTCCATCGCATTGGCCGTACCGCCCGTGCTGGTAAAGCGGGCATTGCCATCGCCCTTTGCGATCATGACGAGCGGAATTACCTGCGCGATATTGAGCGCCTGACCCGCATGAAGCTGACTGTTATCGAAAAACCGGCAGCCTCGGGCATCATCGTACCGCCGCCCCAGAAGCAGCCGGAAGGCCAGACTGACCGTCCCCGGAGCTATCGCCCTGAGGGAGCACGTCCCTCGGCCCCGCGTTCGGGTCAAAAGAAGCCGCACAGGAAGGGCCCCAGCAGCGCCGCAAGAGCTGGTGCCGATGGTGGGGAAGCTAACCAGAATCAGGGTGCTCGCCCACAGGCACCCCGCGACTACGCCAAAAAGCGCAGTTTTGGCGGGGGCGGCGGTCGTCCGCAGGGTCGCTCGCGTTAATAAAGTAAGGGTTGAAATCGTCTGGGACTATGTCTTATGGTGCCCGCCATCATGATACACCCAGACGATTTTACCATCATCACGCCCGAAACCATCACAGCCGCGCCGATCATTGACCTCGATCTTGACACGCCGCGTGTGATGGATGTTTTCAGTCGCCTGCAGAAGGCCCAGAAAGTCGGAGCGGGCAACCCCACGCTTCTGGTTATCCGCGGCACAGATGTGCCGGATCAGGTTTACCTCCCGATCAAGGCACCAGGGACGCCTGTTTTTGTACCGGACTGGTTCAAAGACTGCGGCATGGCCCAGTTTGTGGCGGGTCATCGCTTTGCCACTTCAGAGCAGGCCGATAACGAAATGTGGAGCCTGCTTTATGAACGCAGAACAGTCTGGGCCGGTTACCCAGCGCGATATGCGCCACTTGGGCCGCATATTGATGACCGGATGACCTCCTTTCTTGATGGGGAGCCTCCTGCTCGGCTTTCAACACTCTATATGGCTGCCAGCGCCATTCCCACCATCTATTATGACGGTTTGGGAAATTTCAACCTTCAGGCTTACCGCAAGGCCGCTGCAGCCTCGGATCTCCATCTGGATCTAGCCGAACTTGGTGAGGAAGAAGATGCCAGACGGGAATTCTTTAAAGGCATTTTGTACCCCGCGGGGGGCCGCACTCATGAGCCGGGCAGTGTCATAATCTCCAATGGTGCCACGCCGCATGAAGTTGCTGTGGCCCCTGCCGGAGCCGGATGCGTGCTACGCGGCTTTGTCCAGATCCGCATGGCTCAGAATATCTTTTCGGATACGGAGATAGAAAAGCTCAATCCGCCACTCTGGAAAGCAATGCAAAAGAGCCGCCGAGGACTTAGCCCCTGAAGACCGGAACGTTTGGTATTGCACATAGCGAATCAGGTCTATACAAGGGCTGTCTGTTAACCAACTCTTGGTGTCCTGATGATGTCTGCCGTACCCGCCCCCTCGCATGCTGCGCCCTCAGGAAGTACTGAAGAGCAAAAAATGAAAGCGCTGATCAAGCATTGCCAGTCCTTCAAGGGGGCCGAGGCGTGGCGCAGCCTGTTTCAGCTGATTACCACCTCGATCATGTATTTTGCCCTGACCGGCGCCATGATTTATGCCTACATCCATCAGGCCTACTGGTTTGTGGCGCTGGGGATGTTGCCCGCCGCTGGGCTGCTGGTGCGGCTGTTCATTTTCCAGCATGACTGCGGACACGGATCATTCTTCAATCAGGCTTGGGCCAATACGCTGGTCGGTCGGTTGATAGGCATCCTGACTTTCACGCCTTACCAGTTCTGGAAAAAAGCGCATAATATGCATCACGCCACCTCTGGCAATCTGTCGCGCCGCAGTGCCGGGGCGATTGATACGCTGACGGTGAAGGAGTTTGCACAGCTCTCGCCCGCCAAACAGCGCTTGTACCGGATTTTCCGTCATCCGCTGGTGGTGCTGGTTTTCGGCCCTCCTTTCCATGTCTTTGTCATGCAGCGTTTGTTGCCGGTGCAGCAAATTCCTTTCCTCAAGGACTATCACCCCATGCCGGTGGCACAGTCGTGGCAGAGCATCATGTCGTTCAACCTCGCTCTTGTTATTGTTTATGGCCTGATGGGCTATCTCGTTGGCTGGGGCGCCCTGTTTATCGCTTATCTGCCGATTGTGGTGATTACGGCATGGGCGGGCGGCTGGCTGTTCTTCGTTCAACACCAATACGAAAACAGCTACTGGCAGCCTGATCCGGAGTGGAATTATTATGCCGCCGCGCTTTATGGCAGCAGCTATTATGTTCTGCCCAAATGGCTGCAATGGTTCACCGGCAATATCGGTCTGCACCATATTCACCATTTCTGCGCCCTGATTCCCAATTACAAGCTGCAGGCCTGTCTGGATAGCAATCCCGAGCTGCAGAATGTGAACCGCCTGACTTTCCTGAGCAGCTTGAAGTGCATGCATCTAACGCTGTGGGACGAGGTCAAGGGTCGCATGGTGACGTTCCGGGATGCACAGGCCGTTGCCTGATCCGCTTTTTGCCGCTATAAAAGGCGACATTCAAAAACGGAGCAGATGATGACCGAGTGGACCCCCGAAAGCTGGAAATCCAAGCCTGCCAAGCACATGCCGACCTATCAGTACCCGGCGCAGGTGGACTCTGTTGTCAGCAAGCTTCGCAACTATCCGCCGCTGGTTTTTGCCGGGGAGGCGCGGGCGCTCAAGAAAACACTGGGCGAGGTAGCGCAGGGCCATGGGTTTCTGCTACAGGGCGGCGATTGTGCCGAGAGCTTTGCCGAGTTTCACCCGATTACCATCCGCGATACCTTCCGCGTGCTGCTGCAGATGGCTGTGGTTCTGGTCTTCGGCTCGGCGACGCCGGTAGTCAAGATCGGCCGTATTGCCGGACAGTTCGCCAAACCGCGTTCGGCTGAAACGGAAACCATCAACGGGGTGACGCTGGAGAGTTACAAGGGCGACATCATCAACGGCCCGGACTTCACCGCCGAGGCCCGCCGCTGCGATCCCGAGCGCATGGTGCAGGCCTACAATCAGTCTGCCGCAACCCTGAATCTGCTGCGGGCTTTTGCGCAGGGCGGCTATGCCGATCTGCATCGCGTGCATCAATGGACGCTGGGATTCATCGCCAAGAGTCCGGCGGGCGAGCGCTATCAGAGCCTTGCCGATCAGCTGACCCAATGCCTCGACTTCATGCAGGCTTGTGGCATCACCGCCGAGAGTACACCGGCTCTGCGTGAAACTGCTTTCTACACCAGCCATGAAGCGCTGTTGCTGCCTTATGAACAGGCGCTGACCCGCGTTGATAGCACCACGGGCGACTGGTATGATGTGTCGGCTCATTATTTATGGATTGGCGACCGCACCCGCCAGCCCGGCGGTGCCCATGTCGAGTTTCTGCGCGGCGTCAAAAATCCGCTCGGCATCAAATGTGGCCCCACTTCGGATCCGGATGAATTGATAAAACTGCTCGACATCCTCAACCCCGACAATGAAGCCGGGCGCATTACCCTCATCAGTCGCGTTGGGGCGGGCAAGAGTGCCGAGCATATGCCCAAACTCATCCGCCGCATCAAGGTCGAGGGCCGCACGGTAGTCTGGTGCTGCGACCCCATGCATGGCAACACCATCAAGACCGATAACGGCTACAAGACGCGGGATTTCAATTCTGTCTTGACCGAGGTGAAAGACTTCTTCGCTGTTCACCGCAGCGAGGGCACGCACCCCGGCGGCGTCCATTTCGAGCTGACCGGCCAGAACGTCACCGAATGCATCGGTGGGGCCGAAGCCATCACCGCCGAGCGCCTGTCGGAAAACTACATCACCGCCTGCGACCCCCGCCTCAACGCCTCACAAGGCCTTGAGCTGGCGTTTTTGCTGGCCGAGATGCTGAAGGATGAACGGGCGGCACTGCTGAAAGCCGCCTGACCCTCTACTGCATCGAATGCAGCCCGATCATGTTTCCTTCGCTGTCTTCTACCAGCGCAATGAAGCCATAGGGTCCGATTGAGAAGCGGCTTTTGTGAACCCGTCCGCCAGCGGCACTCACCCGTGCCTCTTCTACCGCGCAGTCCTGACACGAGAAGTAAACCAGAATGCTGTTGCCGCCTGCCGGAACTCCCTGCATCTTGACCAGTGCGCCGGAGGCTCCTTTTCCTTCCAGCATGGGAAAAGCCCACATCTCAAGACCGGGCGTCGGCGTTTCAAGCTGCGTGAGTGGCATCAGGAACACAGCTTCATAAAAGCGTTTGGCGCGGGTCATATCTTCAACATAAATTTCAAACCAGCCGACAGGATTATTGCTCATGGCTTTCTCCTTACGTTACGAAAAGGTCAGGGGTATCTTCACGCATTTCGCAGACTCGTCAAGCCGGGATTTTTGGGCAAAGGCGGGCAGGGCAGGGGCGTGAACGCTATCTTTTCTCGCTTCGCCGCCCCAGCACCAGCGTTTTGATGATGCCTCGGAAGGTCAGCACGTCCTGCTCGGTCATTTCCATGCGCGAGAAGGCGGCGCGGAGGTTCAGCAGCATGGACGGCTTCTTGGTCGGGCTGGTGAAGAAATGTGCCCGCTCCAGCTCGGTTTCCAGATGCACCATCAACCCTTCCACCTGCTCCTGCGTGGCCGGCTGGGTGCTGGCGGTGCGGCGGGAATGGTCAACCGGCGGCAGACCGTTCTCGCGGTGCCAGAGATAGCTGACCAGCAGCACCGCCTGCGCGATATTAAGCGAGGTAAAGCCGGGATTGAGCGGAATGGTGAGGAAGCGCGAGGCCAGTGCCACATCATCATTATGCAACCCGGTTCGCTCCGGCCCGAACAGAATGGCCGGACGCGCCGCCGCCAGCAGACGCGGGGCGGCCTCTTCGCCGGTATCAATCGGCAGATTGAGGTGACGCAGCCGCGCCCCGGTCGCATAAACCAGGTCACAATCCGCAATCGCCGCCTGTGTGGTGCTGAACAGTTGGGCCTCGTTGATAACCCGGTCCGCTCCCGCCGACGATGCCAACGCCTTCTCACTCGGCCAGCCATCGCGGGGATTAACCAGCCGCAACTCGGTTACTCCGCAATTCAGCATCGCCCGCGCACAGGCACCGATATTCTCGCCTAGTTGCGGCTCAATCAGGATGATGATGGGGGCGGTCATGGTTTAATTAACCCACGTCCATTCTGTGCTGTCACGGTTATCTTTTACCTGAATACCTTGGGCCAGTAGAACATCTCGCAGCCTGTCAGATTCGGCCCAGTTTCTGTTTGCGCGGGCCTGCGTACGTTCATCAAGCAAGGCCTTTTGTTCAGTCGTTAGTTCCCGACGAACATAACCAAGCAGATTTAATCCCATCACCTCATCAAATTGTCCGAGCAGTGCAAGTTTCTCTGAAGCAGAAAGGTCGTCTGCCTTTACAACGGCCCACATTACCGACAGTGCTATTGGCATGTGAAGATCATCGGAAACTGCGGCCCAGAATTTTTGTGCATAAGCTGTCGCAACCATAGAGAGCTCTTGCCCAGAAGGAGCGGCAGATTTCCACTCGTGAACACGTTCACGCAAGCCTTGTAGTGTTGATTTTGCTGCAGACAACGCCTCATAACTGAACTTCAACTCACTACGATAATGTGCCGTGAGCAGAAGATAGCGGTAGTCTAACGGATCGAAACCATGCTGGCGCAAGGTATCGATCGTCATGATCTCACCCTTGGATTTCGACATTTTTCCGCTGTCAAGATTCAAGAACTCGCCATGCATCCAGACGTTAACCCATCTATGGCCGTGGCAGCACTCGGATTGTGCAATCTCGTTGGTATGATGGACATTGATATGGTCAATGCCGCCGCAGTGAATATCAAAATGATCACCCAAATAGCGACTGGCCATTGCCGAGCATTCAATATGCCAGCCCGGAAAGCCCACGCCCCAAGGCGACTCCCATTTCATGATCTGATCGGGGAACTTTGACTGGGAGAACCATAGGGCAAAGTCAGCCTGATTCCGCTTGCGCTCATCAACCTCAACCCTGTCGGTCTGGTTTTGTTGGTCAAGACGTAATCCCGCAAAATCGCAGTAGCGATCAAACTTGGTCACGTCGAAATAGACATTTCCCTGACTGACATAGGCATAGCCACGGTCAACCAGCGTCTCGACCATTTTTATCATTTCGGGAATATGTTCTGTCGCACGGCAGACGATTGTGGGACGAGTGATACCTAGAGCATCCATATGTTCAAAGAACACACCCTCATAATAACGTGCAATATCCCACGGCGACTTCTGTTCACGTTTGGTCGCCAGCACCATCTTGTCATCGCCTTCATCAGCATCTGACTGAAGGTGGCCAACGTCCGTAATATTCACGACATGAGTTACTGCATAGCCACAATGCCTCAATGTGCGGACCAGAACATCCTCAAACACATAGGTGCGAAAATTCCCGATATGAGAAAAATTATAAACCGTCGGGCCGCAGGCATACATGCGGACGCGGTTGGGGTCTATCGGCGTGAAGACTTCTTTTTCGCGAGTCAGGGTGTTGTAGAGTTTGAGGGTTGGTTTGTCGGAGGTCATGATTTTGTTCCTGTTAGCACCGCACGTCATCCCGGCGCAGGCCGGGATCCATCTCTCCGCATCAACAGAGGCCGGTCATGATAGACGCTGTTTCCTGCACAACCATGGATCCCGGCCTGCGCCGGGATGACGTTTCTGGAGAAAGGGCTGAGGGGTTGGTCATGCGGCCTTCCCATTCATCCGGTCAATGGCGCGGGCGCGGCCAATCAGTGGCAGCAGCGCCTTAAGCTCGGGGCCGTGTTCGCGGCCAGTGAGGGCGAGGCGGAGCGGCATGAAAAGGTCTTTGCCTTTGCGGCCGGTCGCGCTCTTGATGGCGGCAATCCAGTTCTCCCATGTCGTCGCATCCCATGGCTCGGGCGGCAGCAGGGCGGCGGCTTGGGCGGCAAACTCGGTATCAGTCACCGCGCCGGGAATGACTTCGCGGGCGATGTGCCACCAGTCTTTCACCTCGGCCAGATGGGTGATGTTGGGGCGAACTGCAGTCCAGAATTCTTCGTCCATGTCCGCAAAGCCCAGCGCCTTCAGCCTGTCCTGCACATCGTCCCACGGCATATGATGCAGAATGCGGCCATTGAGGCGCAGCAAATCTTCTGGATCAAACTTCGGCGGGGTGCGCGATACCTTGGAGAGGTCAAAGCTGTCAACCAGTTGATCGAGATGCTGCAGCGCTTCCACCGGCTCGGACGTGCCCAGACGACCCAGCACACACCACACGGCAATCGGCTCCACCTGCAATTCGTTCCGAATCTCCGGAATGCCGAAACTGCCGAGGCGCTTGGAGAGTTTTTCGCCCTCCTTGCCGGTAATATGCGGAAAATGGGCAAAACGCGGCAGATATGTGCCCGCGCTGATGGCATGCATGATCTGAATCTGCGG
Organism: uncultured Pseudobdellovibrionaceae bacterium; assembly: GCA_964429685.1. GTDB lineage: Bacteria > Pseudomonadota > Alphaproteobacteria > UBA2400 > UBA2400 > CAYSDE01. Next base: position 7,745 of record CAYSDE010000001.1, on the reverse strand, counting down.
CGCAGTATTGGTGACGTGATCTTCGCCGCGAATGATGTCGGTAATGTTCAGGTCCATATCATCAACACAGCTGGCCAGCGTGTAAAGCAGGGAACCATCTTCGCGGAGAAGAACAGGGTCGGACAATTCGCGCACCGGAATGCTGACCTTGCCGCGCACCCCGTCATCCCATTCCACCGGATGATCCTTGAGCAGGAAGCGCCAATGCGGTTTACGTCCCTCGGCCTCGAATTTCTCAACCTCTGCCGCTGACAGCTTGAGCGCGGCGCGGTCATAAACCGGCGGCAGCCCGCGTCCGAGCAGGCTCTTGCGCTTGAGGCCCAACTCTTCTTCTGTCTCGTAGCAGGGATAGAGGCGACCGGCGGCCTTGAGCTGGGCGATGACTTCCGCATAGCGCGGCAGCCGCTCCGACTGGCGGGCGAACTTGTCCCACGTCACGCCGAGCCAGCGCAAATCCTCCTGAATCGCTTCATCCATCTCTTTGGTCGAGCGGGCGGTATCGGTATCATCAATCCGCAGCAGGAAATGCCCGCCATGCTTCCGGGCATACAGCCAGTTAAAGACGGCGGTACGCAGATTGCCGACATGAAGGCGCCCGGTCGGACTTGGCGCAATGCGAACAGTTACGGTCATGCCCCCGTATCTAGCAGAAAAAGTTGCCAGAATCGAGGGGGGCTTGACAGAATCCTGACTTTATTGACAGCCTTTTTCAATCAGACTAAATCTGCTGATATGCAAGATATTCGTCTCACCTTCATGAGAAATGTCCTCCAGAAATCGCCGGTTGGAGAAGTTCTGCCGGCTATTGCTGCGCTTGGACTTACAGATGCTTGGCTGGCGGGCGGGGCTATCCGCAATCCCATTTGGAAGGCCCGTTTTGGGGAGGCCTGCCAACTCGGTATTAACGATTATGATATTGCCTTCTGGAACCCGGAGGGTGATCAGGCGGAAGAGAATCGCGCCAAGGAAATTTTGCTGGCGCGTTTCCCGGACTATACCTTCGACGTAAAAAATCAGGCCAGTTTTGGAGTCTGGCGCTGGCCTGAGCAAAAACCCTACGTGAGCAGCGCCGATGGTATCTCTAAATGGTTACATACTGCCACGGCTACCGGTGTCCGTCTCGACCAAAGCGGTGAATGGGAATGGCTTCTGCCCTACGGGACTGACGATTTGTGGGACGGAATCATCCGCCCAACACCAATTCAGACCGGCAACCCCGCCGCAGAAGCCAAAGCCCTGAAATTTCTGAGCGCGTGCCCAGCTTTAAGAATTATGCCGCAGTAAACCCGTTGGTAATCGGATACCGCCGGTCTTTACCGAAGCTGCGCGGGGTTATTTTGACACCGGGAGCAGACTGGCGGCGTTTGTATTCCGCCCGGTCGAGCATTTTCCACACCCGCAGCACCGTATCATGGGCATAACCGGATTTTTCGAGGTCTTCGGCAGAACGCTC
>CAYSDE010000001.1:0-6282 GCA_964429685.1 uncultured Pseudobdellovibrionaceae bacterium | reverse complement strand
TGTCCTGATCGGTCTGGCCGGGGCGAAGCTCGGCGGTCGGCGCTTTGGTCAGGATGCGCTGGGGAATGACCTCGCCCTGACGGTTGCGCCAGTGGCACAGCTCATAAACCGTCATTTTATAGACGTCTTTCAGCACCGCAAAGCCGCCGCACATATCGCCGTAGAGCGTGGCATACCCAACCGACATTTCCGACTTGTTGCCGGTGGACAGCACCATGGCCCCAGTGCTGTTGGAAATCGCCATCAGCGTCATGCCCCGGGCGCGGGCCTGAATGTTCTCCGCTGCCGTGCCAGAGGTGCCGTGCAGCATGGTTTCATAGGCCTGCACGGCGGGGGCGATGCTGATGCTTTCATAGGGACAGCCCAGCGCCTTGGCGCAGGCTTCGGCATCTTCAAGGCTTTCCCGCGAAGTGTAAGGCGAGGGCATCATCACGCAGCGCACCCGCTCCGCGCCCAGCGCATCGGCGGCAATGGCGGCGGACAAAGCGGAATCCACTCCGCCCGACATTCCCAGCACCACGCCGGGAAAACCGTTTTTCTCGACATAATCGCGCAGACCGGTAACAAGGGCGTGATAAATGCTTTCGATCCCGCTTTCTGACGCCGCTTGTGGCGCAGACGTACAGCCCCAACCCGACGCGGCTTTTTCAAAGCGGGCGGTGAGAACACTCTCGCTCCAGTGGGGGCCGCGTCCAACAATCTTGCCGGTAGCATCGGCAATCAGCACACCGCCATCGAAGACCAGTTCATCCTGACCGCCGACCTGATTGAGATAGACCAGCGGGGCGCGGCTTTCGCGGGCGCGGTCGCTGACGATGTTTTCCCGCCGGTTGATTTTGCCATATTCATAGGGACTGCCATTTGCCACCAGAAAGAGTTCAGCTCCCTGCGCCGCCAGATGAGCGCAGACTTTGGGTGTCCAGATGTCTTCACAGACCGGGACGCCCAGCGAAATTCCGCGCCACAGAACCGGCTCGGGCAGCGGCCCGGCAGTAAAGACCCGCTTCTCGTCAAAGGGGCCATAATTGGGCAGATCATGCTTGAGGCGAACCGCTGCAATCTGTCCACCCGAAATGAGCAGTATGGCGCTATAGAGCTTATCCTCAATGACCCACGGCGTGCTGAGCAGCATATCCAGGCCACCATCCGTTACCAGTTCCATTACTGCCGCGAGAATTTCTTTCTGGAAGGCCGGTTTCAGTACCAGATCCTCGGGCGGGTAGCCGGAGGTGACCAGTTCGGTGGTTAGTACCAGATCAGCGCCCTGCCGCATGGCTTCGGCCCGGGCGGCCCGGATCTTGGCCAGATTGCCGCGCACGTCACCCACTGTCGGATTGGTTTGGGCGAGCGCAAGCGTGAAAGCGGTCATGGTGAAAATTTTACTGAGACTGGGGGAAGGGGACGTTAAACACATCGTCATTTTATGCTCCGTTTCTTATCGCCAGAAGCGATAGAGGGTTTCGCGTTTGCCACACCTAATCAGCGACGCTGATTGGCTGGCACTAAGAATGATAGAGGTTTCGCCTGCCGGATGCAAGGCCCGGCGTTCTTTTTACCCAAACGCTTTGAAAAGAACCGTCAGGCCCCCAGCGAGCAAAAAAGTGAAGGGGATGGTAAGTATCCACGCCCAGACGATACGCCCGACCACGCCCCAACGCACAGCGGAGAGGCGGCGGGTCGCGCCAACGCCCATGATAGCGGTGCTGATAACGTGGGTCGTGCTGACCGGAATGCCGAAATGCGAGGCTCCGCCGATAATGAGGGAGGCCGTCGTTTCCGCGGCAAAGCCGTGAATCGGCTCCAGCTTGATGACGCGGGTGCCCAGCGTGCGGATGATACGCCACCCGCCAACAGCCGTACCCAGCCCCATCATAAGCGCACAGCTGAGTTTAACCCATAAAGGGACGGAAAAATTGGTGCTGCTATAGGTCAGCGACAAGGCAAGCGCGATGATGCCCATCGATTTCTGCGCATCGTTCATGCCGTGGCTGAGGGCCATGAATCCCGCCGATACCAACTGCAGTTTCCCGAAAACGCGGTTGACGCGGTAGAGATTGCGTTTGTAAACCAGCCAAGTCAGCGCCAGCATCACCAGAAAACCAACGCTGATGCCGAGAATGGGCGAAACTACCATCGGAATGATGACTTTCTCCATAACCTTGCCGGTATGAATATTGGCAAATCCGCCGACGCTGGCAAAATAGGTTGCGCCCAATAGAGAGCCGATCAGGGCGTGCGAGGAACTGGTAGGCAGTCCCTTGTACCAGGTAATCAGGTTCCAGACGATAGCAGCGACAACCGTGCAGAGAACGGTGACAATGGTAATGCTGCTGTTTTCAACCAGTCCCTTGCCGATGGTGGTGGCGACTTCTGTACCCAGCAGCGCTCCGGCAAAATTCAGGACACCACCATAGAGAACCGCCGTGCGCGGGCGCAGCACTCTGGTTGAAACCACGGTCGCAATGGCATTGGCACAGTCGTGAAAGCCGTTGATGAAGTCAAAAACCAGCGCAAGAAGAACAACAACGACCAGCAGGGCAAAAGCGTGTTCCATCTTATCCCTGCTTCAGAACGATCTGCAGGGCGACACTTGAAACATCGCGGAAACGGTCAACTACTCGCTCCAGCATGTCATAGATGTCCCGGCGGATCAGCAGGTCGCGGATGTCGCGCTCGCTGGCATATAGCGCTGCCAGCAGATCAGCGCGGGCCATATCGCCCTTTTGCTCAAGATGATGCAACTCATCAACTTTGGCGGGCAGTTTCTTGTGACTGCCTTTGCCGATCAGATCCTGCATCAGGCTGCGCAGGACTTCGGCTTCTTCGGCGATAACCGTAACCTGCGGGCTGAAATCCTCCTGCACGCCGTCGAGCTTGTGGATGCTTAGCCGCTCGCAGATTTTTTCGTTGACCTTCGGAATCTTGTAGAGGTTTTCAGTGATGCTCTGGATGTCCTCCCGGTCAAACGGAGTTACAAAGCAGCTGCATAACTCGCGGGTAATTTCCTGCGAGAGGTTTTTAGCAGCTGTCTTGTTGGCAGAAATCGTCTCAAACGCAATCTGGCGCTCGGTTTCGCTCTGGCTGGTTATCAGCGTCTTGAGACTCTGACTGGAAGTAACCACCTCGGCAGTCAGCTTCTCAAGCAGGATATAAAAACGGTCGTCACGGGGGAAAATGGAAAACATTTATTGTTGCCTCAGGCCACGGGTGGAAAGTTCCTGCATCAGCTGCTGCTGGGTGCCGGAATAAAGGATATTTCCCTCAACATACATGCGGTTGAGCGCGCTGACTTCAAAACGCGCACCGGGAATGGAGTTGATCTTCTGTCGATAAGTAGCCAGATCCGCCGGACTGGCCAGCGGAATGCGCACCCACAGCTTGCTGCCAGTGGTAACGGGGGCCGGGGGAGCGCTGTAGCTGGTGCCGTAACTGGCAGAAAGACCGGGCGTGCCTGCAGGTGTTATTGCTGCCGTCGGCGTAGTTGCTCCGGGCTGGGCGACAGTCGGGACGCCGGTTGCCAGTTGCAGGATCATCCGTTGGGCTTCCAGCACAGCGGCAGGATAAACGCTGGGCAACAGGGACTGGCTGACGAACAGATTGCTTTCAGCCGACATGAGTTCCGGCTGGTCTTTTTCCATATAACTGACCTGAATGCCGACTTCCCGGTTGGGCTGAATCGGCTCGCTGTCACTGGTCAGGGAAATCAGCGCCACGGCCGGGGCGCGGTATTTGCTGGCTAACTGGCTGAGGACATCGGCCAGTTGGCCATCAACCCCTTGCAGGCTGGCCGCCGTGAGCAGCTGCTGATCGCGATCATCACCGCTGGCCGTTGCTGTGGAGATACCCGAGGAGGAGCCAGCACGGTTCCATGCCTGAGTCCAACCGTCTTCAGGCTTCCAGAGATGTAGAACTCCGCTCACCTCACGCGCTGGAACCACCAGCACCCAGCGGGGCGCACCGTCGGTTGAAACAGGCTGCGGCTGCGGCTGTGGTTGTTGTTGGGGGGCGCTGTAATTACTGGCCCCGCTTCCTTCGCTAGCGGACTCAGTTGTGCTGTCTCCTCCCAAACGGGACAGGGCTGAAACACGGATGCCGATATTAAACGTAGCTGAATAGTAACTCGACTGAGCTGACTCGGTGGCTATATCGAGATAGCTGGTCAGGCTTTGTAACTGGCTGGGCGAGAGGTCGGGCAGGGGGGTGGCGTGGCCAAGCCGCGTCCATGCCTGCGTTGCTGCCTGACGGGTAGCGTCAATGACGGCGCCGTCCCGACCACTGCCATCGCGTTTTTCAACTTGAATACCTTGCACTTCCAGCACCCGCTCGGCCTGTGCAGCCAGCGGGCAGAACAGAAACAGCACGAAGAAGAGGAGAAGAAGGCGCATGTGGCAAAATCCGTTAAAAAGGCTTCGGGTCACTATACCCCAGCTTGTGCAGCAAGTCAGGGCTGTTTCGTAGCCGAAGCAAGCAGTTTCTCGAATTTTGATGCCGGGAGTGCTTTATGGAACAGCCAGCCCTGACAGATGATTTCTTCCATCTGTTTGAGCAGAAACTCGCGCTGTTCCTCAGTTTCCACTCCTTCTGCGACCACAGTAAGCCCTAAATGCCGCCCTACTTCGACAATAATGGCAATCAGCGGGCAGGCTTCCGGCTTCTGCGGAACATCCTTGACGAAGGAACGGTCAATCTTGAGCGAGGTAATCGGCAACTGGCGTAGATAGGCCAGCGAGGAATAGCCGGTGCCGAAATCATCCAGCGCGATGCTGACTCCCGCTTCCCGCAGACGCAGCAAGGGCGGCAGAACCTTGTCCATCCGCGACATCACCGAAGACTCGGTGATTTCCAGTTCCAGCAGACCGGGATCAACCTCGAACTCGCGTAGCAGACGCAGAATCATTTCATCAATACCGGAGGCCATCAGCTGCTTGCCGGAAAGATTGATGGCGATCGGAACCAGCTTCAAGCCACGTTCGCGCCAACTGCAGATCTGAGACAAGGCCTCGCGGATCACCCATTCACCGATAGCCATAATCTGCCCGGTTTCTTCGGCAACCGGGATGAACTGCAGGGGAGATATACTGCCCAACGATCGGTGTGGCCAGCGGATCAAGGCTTCAGCACCAACCACTTCCTTGGTGATGATGTTGACCTTGGGCTGGTAATGCAGGATGAACTGTTGCCGTTCAACCGCATCATTCAGACGTCGCTCCAGCGACAGGCGTTGCACGGCTTCCTTGTTCATCTCGGAAGTAAAGAAGCGGTAGCAGTTGCCGCCACAGGCCTTGGCGTTATGCATGGCCGTATCCGCATGGCGCAGCAGCGCTTGTGGTGTCATCCCGTCTGTCGGGCTCAGGCTAATGCCAATAGAGATGCCGATTGAAAGCTGGTTGCTGTCGACAATAAAATGCTGTGACATGGCGTTCAGCAGGCGCTTGGCAACCCGGGCCCCTTCCTGCGGCGAGGGGAGATCCTCGCAGATGACCACAAACTCGTCGCCGGATAACCGCGCCAGTGTATCTGTGGGGCGAACATTCTGTTGCAGACGCTGTGAAACGGCCCGCACCAGCTGATCGCCAATCTCGTGGCCAAGACTTTCATTGATAAGCTTGAACCGGTCAATATCAAGCAGCAGCAGACCAACCTGCAAACCCTTGCGATGATTGCTGCTGATGGCATGTTCCAGTCGGTCCTGCAGCAGGGTGCGGTTGGGCAATTCGGTCAGCGGGTCATGCGTTGCCATATACATGAGTTGTTTTTCAAAGCGCTTGCGCTCGGTGCAGTCGGACATGATGCCGCTGAAGCGGATGGCCTCGCCGCTGTCATCCCATTCGGCAGTGCCACGATCTTCAATCCACATCCAGCTGCCGTCCTTACGTTTCACCCTGTACTCCGGGGAGAACTCTTCTATCTCGCGTTTCAGGTAGCGCTCATGGGAATTTCTAACCCAGTCAATATCCTCGGGATGCACAAGGGCGTGTTTTGCTTCCAGCGAAGCCGGAATCTCGTTATCGGCATAGCCAAGCATCGGAAGGAACTCGGGCGACCACCAGAAGGCCGAGGTTTTCAGTTCAATATCCCAGATGCCACAGCGCGTCGCCTTGACCGCCAGTTTCAGGCGCTCTTCACTCAAACGGATTTTCTCATGAACCCGGCGTGTTTCGCCAATATCCCGCATCAGAATGATAAAAGTCGTATGGGCGCCGGTCTGTACACAGGATACCGTCAGGCTGAGTTGGGCGGTTTCCTGCCGGGGTTTGAGAACACGCAATTCGAAACTCAGAA